>PKCQ01000184.1 GCA_002862265.1 Planctomycetaceae bacterium
TGCAAGCCTTGGCGATCTTCCCCGATCTCCAGGAAGTGCTGAATCTCATGGAGGAAATCAATCGCACCTACCCAATGATCCGAGTTGGTGTGATGCAGCGTAGCGGTAACTTGGACCCGGCTGCATTGGTCGACTGGCCTGCTCGCCGTGCGGGGGCTATTGTTTCGCGTCCCCTGTTCCGGTATCTGAAAACGGGGAACGCAGGCGGAAGCTATGGCTTCGCACTCGGAACATTTCGGACCAGCGATGACCGAAAGCAGTTGTTGCTAACTCTTAGTGAATCGATCCAAACTGCCATCACCCCAGGTGCCTTAGCTCAACAGTTAGTACACAGGGCGGATCCTGAACACCAGGATTACGATCCGTCCTTTGCCGCAATCTTTGAATCCGTCGAAGTGAAAGGGCGCCGGCAGGTTCAGGTCAATTTGCGACGGCCAAACGTGTTGCCGCATGCTTTGATGCAGTGGTTACTTCCGAACGATCCGCAAGATCCGAGTGCGTTACCCGGAGACTATCGACTGGCCGCAGCCGACAAGCAAGAAGCTTCTTTCAAACTGCGTCCTGAACTGTTGGGGAATCAGAACAAGCAACCTGTTGAGATCGTCGAGATGTTCTACGCTGATTCAAAGGAAGCTGTCAATGACTTGCTTCGTGGAGACATCGATGTACTCGACCAACTTTATCCTGCAGATGCTCAGCGACTTAGCACTGACCGCCGACTGAAAGTCGGCCGCTACGCACTGCCTACTTCGCACATGTTGATTCCTATCTCGGACCACCCGTTCCTGAAAGAGACGAGCTTCCGTCGCGCGTTAATGTGTGCAACCGATCGGCAATCGATGCTCACTGGCGAGTTGCTGAATAGCGAGAATACGGACGACGGCAGGTTGATCAGTGGGCCCTTCCCAATTGGCCGAGACGAGAACGACCCACTTGCCTATGCCTACAACGAGAAAGTGAAAGAAACTCAGTACAATCCGCCTCTGGCACGACTGCTTGTACTGAAGACTCAAGACGATCTCACGCGTGCGGCCGCAAAGAAACGCGAGCCGATTCCAGAATACAAAAAGTTGATCGTTGGTTGCCCCGACTTCGAATTTGCGCGAGTCGCAACTCAAGCGATGATTCAGCAATGGAAGCCAATCGGAATCGAAGCTGAGATGGTCATACTGACACCAGACCAGATCTCCAAAGATGCTCCTTGCGACCTGATCTATGTCGTCACCACCATGTGGGAGCCCGCAACGGATATCGAACGACTGCTTGGGGGCAATGGAATTGCGAGAACGGACGACCCTTATCTGATCCAAGGCTTAGAACTCCTTCGTGAATCACGTAATTGGCGAGAGATTCGTACCGCACTTCGCAATATGCATCAATTAGTTGACTATCATTTGCCTGTTCTCCCACTCTGGCAGGTGGCTGACCGTTACGCAGTCACTCGGAAGGTGGAAGGAATTGAGGACAACACAGTCTCGCTTTATCAGAATGTCGATGAGTGGCGCGTCAAGATCGAGTCGGCCGGTCCGGTTAGCCAGAAGTGAGATGAGGAGAAGTACGATGAAAAAAAGAGAACGTCTTCTCAGCCTCCTAGTGCTGTCAATTTTGTGTGTTGGCTTGCTGCCCCGAACTGGCCGTGCACAGGACGATGTGAAGATCTGGGAGTTTTCGCCCTACGAAGTCGGACTCTGGTATTCCTTTTCTCCGCGCGTCACAATTTCGCAAGAAGCGCGACAACAGTTTCTGCACGAGCTTCAGTCGAATATTGACCGCAGCTTTCGCGCTGCTTGGCGACTCAAAGCATCGCCTCTTTCCCCCGAATGGACCGCTACTGTCGAGCGGAACTTTCATGGCTTCACAGTACAAGACATCACCAGAAATGAGCTGAGCGTTGCCGTTTCAACGAAACACGAAGCAACAAAAACGATTCGCACGCTTGAGGCAGCTGTCGAGCAGCTCGATAAAATCCTGGTTACCGAGCAGCAGCTTGGTCGGCTTCAAAAACTAGTCGATCGATTTGATTTAGCCGAAGACTCGTTGGGTTCCCAGCTACTTAGCAAGTGCAAGGTCGAAGAGGGGCTCGGTGTTGATGAGCTGAAGGAAAAACTTAGGGCGGCCGAGATCCCAGCCGTGCTCCTACCGAAGAACGAAATCGACACGATCCGCGAAAACATTCGGATGCTGTTGAGCCCACTTCCATGGCATACGGATAGCATACTGAGGAAGCGAGACAAAATCATCTTTCTCACAATCGACCAGCAAGGAGACGCTTTCTACCTGCAGGCTCGTGAGCTTGACTGCCCGATGCAATTCATGGGGCCAACTTTTTCAGCAGAGATATACCACTGGCCATATGCAGCCCGCAGCGCCACCCACTGTGTCACAAAGGCCTTTGCACCGATCGCCAGAGTAGAACAATCGGAATCTACAACTGCCAACCTTCTGCACCGTGCTGGTGGACTGATCGTGCGTCCAGAGAACCCAGCCAAGCTAAGTGTTGGCGATGTGATGCAACCAATCGTTCGTCGCGATGACAAGAACGGACGCCCTACATTGCTGCAGCCTCTATCATGGACATTTGCTGCCATCACTGCTAGCGATGGCGTGAAGATGGAAGCTAACGTTTACACCTACTCTGGTGGCCCTGGCCTTCAAGGACGTCGCAATCGACGCACGCAGCGAATTGTTCTCCGAGTGCGTCCAACGGTGGATAAAACGGACGTACGGATTGTCGTTCGAGGATCAGATAAGCCACAAGCTGGCTGCTTTGTCTTTCAGCGAGATCTCCTTACCGATGAGTTTGAGGAACTCGGGCGTACCGACTGGCGGGGCCACTTTGCGATGGAAGTGCCTGTGAATGGCAGTTTCCTTCAAGCTGACCTCAAACGCAATCGAAGCAAAGATAAGCGAACCGCTCGCTCCAATTTGGAACGTGCGCGTGGTGATTTCAATTCGATTAGCTCGGATGAATCCCAAGCAGATAAGAAACGTAAGAAGGAAGCATTGGATGCTGCAGAGGCAGCAATGAAACTGTACGACAATTACGATCCAGCCAAAGATAAAGATGCGATCCCCCTCAACTACCCACTGATCCAAATCTACATCAAGAATGGAAACACGGTTCTGGCAAGACTACCGATGGTTCCTGGCTTGCAGCCAATCGAGACGGCAGAGCTAAACGATGATAGCCGACGTTTGCAAGCGGAGGCTTTTTTGAACGGCTTCTCGGGTGACCTCGTTTCCATCATTGGACTCAGGCAAATCTTTGCCGCTCGCATCAAGTTGAACCTGAAAGAAAAGAAGGTCAAAGACGCCTCGCGCAACCTCAGCAAGATGCGACAGATTCAAACCTATGAAGAGAAGTCATCGGAATTGGAAGCCATTTTGCGTGACATGTACGACAAAAAACGTGGTGAAGTTGCGCTTGGTCAGAAGCGTCAAATGGATCGGATGTTCAAAACGGTTAGTGACATGTTGCAGCAGTTCCTACAAGACAATCTGTACCAGACATCCATGGAGTCAGTTCGACAAGCTGGCGGCGATGTTTCGGGCAAAGATCTTTAGCTTCATCCGTGGCGGGCATCCCCATCTTTGGATCTCTCCTAAAGTTCGTACCCACGCACAGGCGCAGCGGCTAGCTGGACATCTGTTGCAAGATCTCACAGGTCCTCAGTGGCTTCGTCTTCAAACGATTTCTTCCCACGCCAAGTCGGACGACGTTTGCGCGCTTTGGGATGGTGCTGAGCCCGAAAACTTGGAGCATCGCTGGGCCGCAATTTCACCTCTAGTTGCCGCGAAGAACGACGAACCAAGGTTGCTTTGAGATTGGTTTTTTCGATGTGAGCTAGTTCGTCAATTTCGAACTCGACTTCTTCTTCATCCTGAAGATCCGCCGTTCCGACTTGTTCGACCACGGAGAAGTGAAAGAATACGTCGTCGTGCAATCCGGCCGAACGAATGAATCCGATCTTCTTGTCCGCGATGACTTTGACTACTTTACCAATTCGCATGCGTAACAATCCTAAATCGATCCGCCAGATTTTGCCTATCCAAAGCTATGAATCCTGGAGTACAGCTTCTTTCTTGACCCGGCGCGTACGCAAGGCATTCCAACTGGAAGCGGAAGTACGAGCCAGCGTTCCTCGCCTACACTTCGGGTTGCGATTGGTCACAAACTGCGGACTCAGCAGGTCACGCTCTTTTGAACAATTGTTTACAGGATAGCTATTGGCCCTGAAAGTGTCATCTGCTTTTGCACGACGTGATTGCTCTCGAGTTCAGGGAGCGGCGAACGAAAGTAGACTTAGTTCAAAAGAGCATCATGAGTAGGCCTTGCTCCTGTGATTGCCCGGACAAAGCGATTGCCGACCTCTGCCATCGCTCGTGGCCACATCAAAGGCGGCTCTTCGAAAACGATCTCAGAAGTCACCTCAATCGGCAACCAGTAACCATCTCGCATCTGTCGCTCGAGCTGTCCGGCGTCCCAATCCGCTTGGCCAATGATGATCTTCAGCTCGTAATTGGACTCCAAGCTCGTCAGAGAACTCTTGAGTAAGGACTGCAACGTCTGAAGCTGAGCGGCCATGAAGACTCCGTCTCCCGTTTGAAACTCAGCCATCTCGTCAACATTGTGCAATGCAATTACTGGGCCCGACACGGGACCGCCTAAATGCAATATATCTTCGCGCAAATCGAACTGTTCACCTCCAAGGTGTTGCCAGATCTGCTCCGCTTCCAAGCCAAATTCGCGGTTCAGAACAATCCCTACAGATCCCTGGCTGTCGTGATGCACCACCAAACAGACCGATTGCTGGAAATTTTCGTCCTGCCATTGTGGCGTCGCAACCAACAATTTACCCTCAAGCGAAAACGTCGATTGTGAATTGGAAACGGTAAATCGTTCTGCCATGCTGTTGCCTTTCTCAAATTCGCCGGTCCAGCACGGCCGCGTGGCCATCAATATGACACTAAAGGCGGGTTGCCAGAATTGCGGGGGCTTTCAACGATGCACATAATTTGCAATATCTGTGCCAAAGCACGAAAAGCTAGCCACCTTTATCTAGCCCACTGTTGTCCCCGAGCAAGAGCGTAAAAGAGTCAAAGATGGACCTAGAAAACCTGAGAAGAAGCTACGAAGAAAGCTCACTGGTTTCTGCGGATTTAGCCCAAAGTCCCATTCAGCAATTTGAGACTTGGTTCCAATTCGCACGAGAAACCCCAGCGCCGGACTGGCTAGAGATTAATGCCATGACTTTGGCTACAGCAGTCGATGATCGTGTGTCAGCACGAATTGTACTGCTGAAGCAGTTCTCTGCATCCGGGTTCGTCTTCTTCACCAACTACGACTCAGACAAGGGACAACAGCTTGCGGAAAATCCACTTGCGAGCCTGGTTTTCTATTGGCCGCATGTCGAGCGTCAGGTACGCATTGAAGGGCAAGTAAGTAAGACGAATTCCGAGACCAGCGATCACTACTTTCATGCACGTCCACGCGGAAGCCAACTCGGCGCCGTTGCGAGTCCACAGTCGAGGTCCATTGCAAGCCGGGAAGAATTGGTTGAAGCAACGATGCAAATCGCCGCGCAGAACGAAGGCGGCGAGATTCCGCGCCCAGACTACTGGGGTGGTTTTCTTCTAAAGCCCAATCGCATGGAATTCTGGCAAGGCAGGCCAAGTCGACTCCACGATCGATTCGTTTACGAGATTGAGGAAGCGACAGACGATCAAGCTGCAAGTGAAAACTGGTCAATGCGACGACTTGCACCATAGCTTTCCCGTCACATCGCAACTGAGCATCTAGGTTCGCGTCTTTACACGATGGCCATCGGATTCGGTTACAATGACAATCCGTCCTTCGATCACTGCCTCTCTAATCGACGTCATACTCATGCCGGAGAAGAATCTCCACTCTCCAACGGAAGAGAAAGTAGCAAAGCCTGCTACGTCCAAGTCGTCCTACTGGCTGAAGAGCCTTCTGATAACGCTCGCGCTACTTGCGATATGGGCATTCCTATCATTGGGCTGCGGCGTTGTGTTGCGGGGATTCCTGGATAGATCCCTGCCTTCGTTAGGAGGGGCTCCCTTCGGTTTTTGGATGGCTCAGCAAGGCGCAATCGCTGGATTTCTCGTTCTTCTCGTCATCTACATGATTCTCATGAATCGTCTGGACGATGAGCACGGATATGGCGATGAAGAACAGGGAGGTACACCATGAGCCAGGATTCCTGGAATTTCTTATTCATCGGAGTAACCTTTGCTCTTTACATCGCAATCGCCGTAAAGTCGCGGGCTGGAACGACCCAAGAGTACTACGTTGCAGGAAGTGGAGTTTCCCCATTTGCCAACGGTATGGCGACCGCAGCAGATTGGATGTCGGCTGCAACCTTCATCTCAATGGCTGGTATCATCGCTGCGTCTGGCTACGACGCATCGCGATTTTTAATGGGATGGACCGGCGGGTTCGTGCTGCTCACAACCTTGGTTGTTCCTTATTTGCGGAAATTCAACAAGTCGACCGTGACAGACTTTCTGGGCGATCGCTTCTATTCAGATTTCGCCCGAGCCGTCTGCGTTGTTTGTGCAATTTTCATTTGCATGACCTACATCATGGGCCAGATGCGCGGCGTCGGAATAGTGTTTTCGAGGTTGTTCGACATTCCAATTTATGCAGGCGTACTGATCGGTGCCGCGATCGTTTTCTTTTATGCTGGCTTGGGTGGCATGAAGGGTATCACCTACACTCAAGTGGCTCAATATTGCGTCATGGTGTTTGCTTATACCATTCCTGCTGTTTTCATTTCGATGCTTCTGACGGGCAATATAGTGCCGCAGTTGGGGCTTATCGGCAACTATGAAGCTGGCGGTGAAAGTGTACCGCTACTTGCGAAACTCAATGAGCTGAACGAGTCACTCGGCTTTGCACGCTACACAGATGGCAGCCTAAAGATGGTTGACATGTTCTGTATCACTGCAGCTCTCATGTGTGGAACAGCCGGATTGCCGCATGTGATCGTTCGCTTCTTTACCGTCAAGTCGGTACGGGCAGTGCGTATTCCAGCCTGCTGGACACTCGGATGTATCGCTATGATTTACCTGACCGCTCCAGCAATTGGTGCTTTTGCAAGAACCAATTTGATGTCGGAGATCAACGGCCGCGTTTACGCCGATGCACCCGACTGGTTTAGTAACTGGGAGGATCGCGGGCTGATTGCCTGGGTAGACAAGAACAACGATGGAGTCATGGAGCTTAGCGCCGGCAATGTTTTTAATGGGAAGCCAAATTACTCCTCGGAAAGAGCCGCAGGTGCTGCTCGATCCGTCACCAATACGATTGATACTACAAGCACGAATGAGGTTTACTACGATCGCGATATTTTGGTCATGGCCAACCCGGAAATGGCGGGCCTACCCAAATGGGTGATTGCTTTAGTCATGGCTGGTTGCGTTGCAGCGGCCCTCTCCACTGCCGCAGGACTATTGCTCGTGCTATCGACGTCGATCTCTCACGACTTGATGAAAAAGATCATCAAACCAGATCTGAGCGATGCAGAAGAGGTGCGATGGGCTCGTGGTGCATCGTTTGTGTTCCTGTGTGTTGCAGCTTACTTTGGGATCAATCCACCAGCCGAATTTGTGGCCAAGACGGTGGCTTTTGCCTTTGGGCTCGCTGCTTCTTCCTTCTTCCCAACAATTTTGTTGGGTATCTTCTGGAAGCGAATCAATCGTGAAGGTGCCATTGCAGGAATGGTCAGTGGAATCCTTGTAACGCTGAGTTACATCATCTACTTTCAATTCATCGTGGACCACAAAGATTACCTGTTCGACATATCGCCGGAGGGGATTGGCTTCGTCGGCATGCTCGTCAATTTCGTCATTAGCGCGATTGTGTCCTACCTAACCCCGCCACCGCCTCCAGAGATCACGGCAATGGTAGACGAGATCAGAATCCCTCGTAATGCTGGAAAGGCGACGCATTAAGGACATCCTGCGGACGGTGCAGGTCGCCATTAGAACGTGATTTACCTCCTATCTACAACGTATCCATAGGATCGATGTCGATCACATACTGGATCTCTTTCGGTAATTTGACATCCGCTGTCGCTCGAAGAATCAGCTTATTCAAGATTCCGATGTGTGGTGCCTGAAGCAACGCGTGGTAGCGATACTTGCCACGCAATTTGTAAAGTGGTGGTGGGGCAGGCCCAAGAATCCGGCACTCGGCGGCCTGTAGCTCTTTAGTCTTCTTCAGTTTGTTGACCAGTGACTCGGCGAATGCTTCTGTCTCTTCCTGATTGGGTCCACGCATGATGATACGTGCCATTGAACCCAACGGCGGATAGCCGAATGGCTCGCGTTGCTTGAGTTCCAGATCGGCAAAGGCTTCAAAATTGTGCTTGCTGGCACAAGTGATAGATGGATGTTCTGGCGAAAAGGTTTGCACCAGAACTTGCCCTTGCTTCTCACCTCGACCGGTCCGGCCAGCAACTTGCGTAACCAACTGAAAAGTCTTTTCGGCCGCCCGAAAATCGGGGAAGTGCAGGGCGGTGTCGGCGTTGATGACTCCGACGAGCAGAACGTTGGGAAAGTCCAATCCCTTCGCGATCATTTGCGTTCCGAGTAAGATGTCAACCTTGCCTTCGCGAAATTCTCGCAGCACTCTTTCATGACTTCCCGGCTTGCGCATCGTGTCGCTATCCATACGAGCCACCGTTGCGGACGGAAAACGACGTTGCACCTCAATTTCTAATCGCTGCGTGCCGGTCCCACCGTACTTGATCCCCTCGAAGCGACAGCTTGGACAAACAGTCGGCGTAGGAATAGTAAAGTCGCAATAGTGGCAGCACGCTTTGCTACCGTCACGATGATGCGTCAGCGGCAAATCGCAGTCTTCGCAGTTCGCCACATAACCACACTGCGGACACTGAATCGATGTTGCAAAACCGCGACGATTGAGCAGCAAGATAACTTGTCCCTCATCTGCAATCGTCTCCTCTACAGCTTGGTGCAATTGCCGCGAGATCACCCCGCTTCCTGGGCCAGGACGCTCCGAGCGGAGATCGATGGTAGTAACTTGCGGCAAAGGGCGATTCAGAATCCGTCGAGGCATGCTCGCAAGGCGGTATTTGCCGTCCTTGGCTCGCTTCCAACTCTCGAGGCTGGGAGTAGCAGAGCCCAACACCAGGGGTATCTGCTCCAGGTAGGCGCGATGCAACGCGACGTCGCGAGCATGATAGCGGGGCAAGGTGTCTTGCTTGAAGGAATTTTCGTGTTCCTCGTCCAACACGATCAATCCCAATCGCGGCGTGGGTGCAAAAATAGCACTCCGAGGTCCAATTACAACGGAAACTTCTCCCGCAGCAATACTTCGCCATTGATGATGCCGCTGCGATGCACTCATATGACTGTGCAGTACCGCGACTCGTCCGAATCTCTCGATAAATCGCTGGCGCGTCTGCGGAGTCAAACTGATTTCAGGCACGAGCACGATCGCTTGACGACCGTAAGAAATCACTTCGTGAATCGCCTGCATATAGACTTCCGTCTTGCCGCTGCCCGTTACGCCGTGCAGCAGAATGGTATCCTGCTCGCGCGAATCGAGTGCTTCCCGAATCTGCTGCAGGGCTTGTCGTTGATCCATACTCAGGGCTAGTGGCGGTAAACTCGGCATTTCCCCATGCTCTGCTTGCTCGTTGAAGCGACGTTCTTGCCGAGCTTCGATAAAGCCGTGTTTCCGCAATGCGGTGATGGGAGCACCCGAACACTCGGCCAACTTCTGCAGCTGATCGGCGGTACAGCCCGAAGCCGATTCAACCAAACGCTTAAGAACACCCTTCTGCTTCGGAGAAAGATTATTGATCGCGGCTTCGTCCTGGGCTATCGCGGTAGGGTACAGAACCGTCCGCTGCCGCGTCCCCGCCGCAGAACGTACTCCAGCTGGAATAGCGGCTTCGAAGACTTGCCCAAGTGGAGCCAAGTAGTAGCGACTCATCCATTGCAAGAGTTCAAGGACCCTAGGCGTACAAAGTGGCTCTGAATCGACGACTTGCGTAACGGGCTTGAGGGCATCTGGTGGACGCGCTACCATTTCAATCGCGATACAATACGCAAGAATCTCGCGATTGGATTTTCCAAGTGGTACCTTGAGTCGCACACCAACTTGTACTTCGTCAGCCAACTCATCGGGAATGCGATAGTCGAAAGGGCCGTGAGGGGCTTCCGAAAAAACGACACGTGCCGCGCGACACTCACCTTGTGCGTCAAGCTCCCAAGCGGGAACATCGATTTCGAATAACTGCGGCTGATGCGACATGGAACGAGGGGCTTATTGCCCATAAAAGACCGAAAGGAAGAGATTTGACCGATACAAGTTTAGCGTCCGATGCCAAAATCGGGATCCTGGGTGGCACATTTGATCCCGTTCATTTAGGCCACTTGTTGCTTGCTGAGCAAGCCAGGATCAGACTCCAGCTCGATCAAGTCTGGTTCCTACCCGCCTCAGTTTCTCCACTGAAGCAAGGCGCCTCGCCTCACGCTACAGACCGACAGCGACTAGAAATGCTCGAACTCGCCACGGGCGGCAATCGATTTTTCCGTGTTGATCCACGTGAAATTCACCGTGGTGGCGCATCCTACACGGTTGACACTTTGCGAGAACTCCGCAGCGAGCAACCAGACACCAAACTATTCTTTCTGATGGGTGCCGACTCACTAGCTAGCTTGAAGGACTGGAAAAGGCCCGAAGAAATCTGTGAACTTGCGCAAGTCATTATCTTAGCACGAGGTGGACACCCCGAGCCGCAGACAAAAGAACTCGCGGCATTCATGCCAGGAAAATCCGCAGAGGAACTTTCCAAGCGGTTGCTGCCAATGCCGCAAATGGAAATCAGCAGTTCTCATTTACGTGAGGATGTGAAAGCAGGACGCTCAACGCGCTATCAGCTCCATCCCGCAGTCGAGGTTTTCATCAAAAGCGAAGGGTTGTATCGATAGTGCAGGACTTCCATCGGAAGCCAAGGGCCGGCCCATTCTTGAGGGCAGAGTCAAGTTCAATCCGCAAGCAGATCGTGGATGCCTAAATCGCCTTGGCCTGAGCGGCGGCGTTGCCGATGTAGGTCGATGGAGTTAGCTTCAACAACTCTTCTTTAATCTCGGTGGGAATCTCCA
>PKCQ01000186.1 GCA_002862265.1 Planctomycetaceae bacterium
GTAAAGGACTACACGATACTGCTTCTGATGCAGAACAAGAACGGCTGAATTTTGCGGCGAATGCACCTGTTCGAGAATGGTTTAACTACAAGGGTGAGCTTCTTACTTCGGGACGCTTGATCGATCTTCGAGGCGACCAAATCATCTTGGATGTTCAAGGGACTGAAGCGGAAATCTTGATTCAAGATTTAAGCGATGCCGATCTAGCCTATGTCGGACAAGCTTGGTATTTACCGCTAGATTGCGGAACAGGTGATCCTCCATTCCAGGGACGTGATTTCACTCAAACGGTTTATCAGTGGTCTGCACCAGGACATTGCCACAAACCTTTGTATTTCCAGCAAACGCAGCTAGAACGCTACGGACACTCTGCCGGCCCGATCATTCAACCAGTCCTTAGTGCGGCACACTTCTTCAGTAACATCGCTATTCTTCCGTATCGCATGGGCATCCATCCACCCAACGAATGCCAATACAGCATGGGCTACTACCGCCCCGGTGACTGCGCACCTTATATGATGGAACCACTGCCGCTCAGCTTACGGGGCATGGCGACTCAAGTCACAGCGATGTCCGGTGGAGCTGCTCTGATTCCTTGAACCGTTCATTGCACAGCGGAGCTTTCGATTAAAAAATTGCTAATCCTCATAGCGAGCGATTCAAGACAGCTAGAACAGGCCGAGACCTGCTCTGGCTATCTTTATTATGAATCCTCCCTCACTGGCTCCTCTCGACACAGATCCTACTTACTCTCAGTTTTGGGAGAGGCAGCGATCTGTGCCGTTTCATTTTGAGATCGAGAATCATCCGGCGTCGCCTCTTCGTTCTGCGAGGCGGCCAAGTGTTTCAGGTTTTTAATCTGCTCATCGATGTCTTCAAGCTCACGCAGCTTTTCCGCACGCATTTTTTCCAGCTTTCCAATTCGGTGCTCTGGCGTGCTCCTGAGCAGGCGATGCAGGAGTTCCAGAACCAGTAATGCGCGAAAACCACGCATGGTAACGCCCCTTAGGCGATATGCACGCACCATCTTGGCGACCTGCGACAACCGACTCGCATTTACCAGGTTCGATGTGCGAAGCACCCTGAGAGATCGCAAGAACGACACAAAGGGTAGCAGGATAATGGCTGCGTCCAGCCAATGCGTCTTGCAGTATTTCAGCTTGTCGCGTGCTACCGATAGCATCACGATGAATTCGACGGTAAACGCAAACCAAATCACGCCGGTGCCCATATGAATCAGGGCCCGAGGCCATGGGTGCTCGGTCATCTGCTCCCTAAACAAAAATGGCAGACCGAGAACCGGCAGAATGAGCAAGGCGATCCAAATCATCGGAACGCTGAACACGCGTTCCAAACGCCGTCGAAGACTGCGGTCAACTTGTTGCCATCCCCACTTCGGTAACCAGACTTTGTTTACTTCGCCGCGTCGCTGCGCACACATTCTTAGTGGCGGAAAGAGCAGGTACAGCCACCAGAAGGGATACATGCCTCGAAATGCCGACCAACTTCGAAGCCGCAGGATGTGAAACACCTGCTCCAGCAGGAAGATTGGCCACAGGCAAGAAAGTAACATGAAGCTCCAGTTACCAAGCCAGAGCGCGTTCGCTTGAAAGCGGAGAAGGGATTGACGAGCGGCTGGAGACAATGGCACCGCCAGTGTCTCAGATGAACTGTCGCTCTGTGCCGTCGCCGTTTCACTCGCAGCCTCCCATTCTCCCCAGGGTTCGACCCATAGGACGAGAGTCACCGCAACCACAGCAAGAAAGAACAAAGAAAGGCCAAACATGATTGGCGCTAGGACACCTTCGATCGGTCGTTCTTTTCGCTCCGTGCTAGTCAAAGAGACGAACCCTTCCCGTGAGTAGCTAACTACGAATCTCAGCTACAATTCTTTCCCTAATCGTGGGGGAAGGCAAGTCGACCGGAAAAATGTAGCCGAGAAGTTCTGGTCGACATCGTGAGATATTCGGCTGAAGTAGGTGATGAATACCATCAGATCCTCGCGTAAACTAATACATCCGCTAGCGCCAATTCGAAGAGACGCCACAAGCAATATGAATAAACGAAAGCAAGACGCCTATTGGATGCGGAAAGCCCTCGGCCTCGCAAAACAGGGGCAAGGACTCGTTGAACCCAATCCAATGGTCGGCTGCGTACTGGTCACACAAGATCAGGTCGAGATTGGAGCTGGATTTCACGAGCGGTACGGAGCCGAACATGCTGAGCCGCGGGCGATCCGGGATGCCATAGAACGCGGCAACGAAGCCGACCTACCGGGCTGCACGGCTTATGTCACCCTTGAGCCTTGTTGCCATTACGGAAAAACGCCACCTTGCACGAGGGCTCTCGTCGACGCGAAGGTTGCTCGAGTCGTGGTCGCCATGCAAGATCCATTTGCCGAAGTCGCGGGGCGGGGCCTAAATTTGCTCCGCCAAGCCGGGGTGGAGGTCGCTACTGGGATCGAAGAAGCTAGCTCGCGTGAACTCAACGCCCCTTATTTATTGCGACTGGAGAACGCGAGACCTTGGATCATCGGCAAGTGGGCGATGAGCCTGGATGGAAAGATCGCTACGCATCGCCAGGATAGTCGATGGATCTCTTCCCCTACTAGCCGCGATTACGTCCATCGCCTGCGTGGTCGAGTTGATGCAATGATGGTCGGGATCGACACGGCCCTTGCTGATAATCCGATGCTCACTTGTCGATCCGAGGAGCCGGCTCAGCGCGTTGCGCATCGCATTGTTCTAGACTCTCGGGCTCGCCTGCCGGTTGAATCCAAGCTGGCTCAAACTGCTAAGGATCTTCCAGTGACGGTTGTCGTTGGTCCAGATGCATGCCAAGACAACTGCTCCAAACTCGATTCGCTTGGTGTAGAGATCTTCACCGTTGAAGAACCTGCTGCATCTACGCGCCTGCAAGTCGCTTTGCGGAGTCTGGCTACCGAGAAGGGGATCACCAACTTACTGTGCGAAGGCGGCGGCAGAGTGCTGGGTTCATTGCACGACGCGGGCATGCTCGATGAGCTAGAAGTATTCATTGCTCCTAAGCTCATCGGAAACCAGAACGCCATCAGCCCCCTTGGGGGCGCAGGCATAGATTTCGTTTGCGATAGCGCTACTTATCAGCTGGCCGACCACGAACTGCTAGAGCAAGACATCCACGCCCGCTACCGCCGCCGTCACCCTTAGCTTTCGGAGGCTGGGCACGCCCTGCTTTGCGCGTGGCTGGCCCTGTGGAGATTTATCCCTCCACCCGGAAGTAGCAGGAGCGGCAACAGCCGATAAACCGACTACTTGTTCTTGAGCAGTTCCACCATGGCCTTGCCCATCGCTTCACCAACATTCATGTAGGTTTCTGCATTTCCACCATAGTGGCTGTTGGAAGCACCACCTTTCGATAGCGGGTGGGTGTAGACGCTGGCAACGTTGCCAGCAAACTCGGGATACTTCCCAGCCTTTCCATCGACAGAAAGCTGTGCGTTGAGGATCAGTCCCTCGTTGCCTTCGGCACCTTTCTCCGTTTGGCCAAGTGTCGCGCATACGAACTTCGCGTCAGGAGCATTAAAGTCCTTTCGTAGCTGATGATTCAGATGCACCAAGTTCTTTTCGTATCGCGCGGCATGTCCGGCGTTGTACCGATCCTTGTCACCCTGCCAAAAGAAGAAGCCTGCAATCTCATCTTTAGTTGCGTCCGGATAGGATTTGCCTAGATCTTCCAATACTGCCTTGGCTCGAGCGATATCCCCGTCATATTGCATGCCCGCATACCAAGTGATCGGCTTCGGCTAAGAACCAACTTCCCACTTCAGTGGCGATTCTTTGTAGCCCGCGTAGTGATACTTCTTGTCCTTTTCGACAAACTCGAAAGAGTCGCTGCCGGGAGGCAGGAGATCCCAGCCCAGGCTACGGTTTCCAATGTAACTTTTGAGAATCATCACGGGTGCATCCACTGCTTCGCCGACATGATGACCGATTCCGAACTCGGGTCCGATCTTACCGCCCTTGATTGTCATCCACTCGTTGTTGAACTGACGACTTCCTCCAGTCCCACTGCCCATCACGCGGACATTGTGAACATCTTTCCGAACGGTCCACTCTCCGTTGGCATCGACCAAGTAGGGGTAAAGACCTTTCGCTCACCGCATTACGCAACGAACCTTCTGGCTTGTTGCCACCTTCGACTTTTCCAGCTCCCAACATGTTGGATTGGCCAAGCAAGATGAACACCTGTACGGGCTTGGTGACATCTCCTGGTTTCCCATCAGAGTCTGGTAGATCGTGCGCGGAGAGACTCGCAAAGGGAAAAAACAAAGAGTAAGCCAGACTTTCCGAACTGATAGTTGCATCCTATTTATCCTTATGAGATGTATCGAGAAGAGCTGACATGGGAAGGTTCCATTGATCCTTCTATCTAAGAGATGGAACGCAAACGTAGTAGACCTCGATAATCACAATAAGGATGGCCGAACGCTGCGAAAGCTACCGCTATCGTTGTTTCAACCAGCGTATTTTCAAATCTCGAAGCGTTTTCGGGGGATCAGATTCTTCCTGAGCTCAGCGTTGGACCAGATAAAAAAACATCAAACCAAGAAAGACGCCAGCACCAAAGAGGCAACGTGCGGGTAGATCCAGAAGCTTTAGAGCCGCTCGTTCGGTTGCTCTATTCAACGCCTACGACCGCCGGCGATTCGAAAGGATCGAGCTCCATCGATATAGTCATCCTGCAAGAAGCCCAGATTTTCAAGGTCCAATAAAGCTTCTTCGAAAAGGCAAACGAGTGGTGCCACAGTCATCTGCAGTATTTTGGATGGAATCGCATTCCTTGACACTGCACGAATTCGTACAGCCCACTACCTGAAACTAGAGCGCAATAAGATTTATCTGGCTGTTAGCGGCTTGCACAAATCTCACGTTTACCACCTACTGATATTCCCACGTATTATCGCTGCGGGGCGTGCCACGCTTCGCATTATCGAGACTCTGGACTTACTTCGGCTCACCAGTGTATGCTCGCCGCCGACACAACTCCTGCAATATTTTAGAGTCTCGGCCCCAGAAGGCAATCTACTCTCGCTCGATACGAACGCGGGCTCGGATACCGTCATTCACGAATGTGATTCCGGCAGCTGCTGATTTCACATTTCGATACACCGGCGGAATCGAGTGGCTAGGCGCAATCGCTTCGCCAGGAGGCCCGTAATGCGTAGCCTTCATTGATCGCAATGACTCGTCCCACTCGTATCCACTTCCGTCAACAGCAATCAACTGCTGATGCCACATATGATTGTACAACTCAACGGAGTCTCGCTGGGGCATATGCTTCCTCCACTCGTTGAGTACCGGAACATTGCACCAGCTCGGATAGATCAGCTCTCGCTGAAATTCTCGTTCGAAAATCTTTTCGAGCAAAGCCGTGAACTCATCTGAAATCTTAACGTTCATATGATCGCCAAGCCAATTTTCTTTATCCTGTTTCGTAAAGACGACTCCACTCCCGCTCTGCTCCCGGTCAATGGCACGATGTACCACGTCAAGATTCGGAGAAAGCAATAAGACGCGGCCAACCAGAACTAGATGCACATCGATTTCCTGCCCGCAGTCGCCATTCTTGTAAGTAAGAATCTTTCTCTTCTTGTAACTTGAATCCCTCCAAACGCCATCTCGATGACCAAAAACATTGGAGAGATTCCGTAGGAATTCGAACAACCTATCTTCGTCCCTCCCTTCTTTCAATTCTATTGTGATTCCGAACGGAAGCTGCTCAAGGTCGTACCAGTCCTCTGGAAGATCATTGATCGCCTCGTCCCAGTCGACAAAAAGACTAACTGTTTCACCAAGCCAATCCATCGCTTTATCCATCACCTCATGCTGCGTACGGATACTGGACACCAAGATTCCCGCTGCAAAGGAATTAAAAGAAGCAGCCATGTGAAATACCGTCTCTTCATGCGGATCAGCCCCCGAGGGATTAATCTTTGCCGGACTCAGAATCTGCTTCACCAACGAGTACTGACTACCGGCAATCAGAGGCATCACAGTAAGATCAAAGTCCAGTGTCTGATCTAGTTCAAAGTGGAGTGCGATAGGGTCGAAGGCACCACGCCAACGACGCTGATACGAATCACGCCATGCTGTGTAGTATGCCTTCTCTTCTGCACTAACATGCGTGAGTGGCAGATCAATCAAAGGAGTCAAATTGCCTGCAGCGCAAAAAGTTTTACTTCGGGCTCGATGGTCCTCGACCGTGATTTTACCAACTAATGCCTGATACCTCTGAAAGTTCAAAGAGGGATGTTTCTCCGGATCTATCAGCATGGATTGGTGATATGTGTCAGCTTGCAGAGCTCCCAATGCCCCACGAGCGTGCAATCGTCGCGAGTTAGCGATCCTCATTTGAGGTCCGCACCATCTACGAATCGTCGCATCGGAGATTACCAGTAATCCCTTACTTCTGTTGTTATTGCTGATCGGGTAACGTTCTCGAAAGTACCGGTACTCTGGCTCTGTCGCCAACGAAAACTTCGCATTAGCAGCCTCCCTGACAACAGCGACCAAGCGTTTAAGTTGTCCCAGCGAGTTCGTTACTGCAACATATTCGTGGGCCGCGACTAGATAACTATTGAGCTTGCCATCGTCGCTTGAGAAATTGAGTTAAGTGAGGCCCTCTACATTGCCGCTAGACTTGTTGACTGAGACACTTCGTTTCGAAGCTGAAAGTGTAATTTGAGCTCCTAGCAACTGTTGAAGTGCCTGCGATTGCTTCGGCTCGAGCAGTAAAGCAACGTCTGTGCCAAGATCAAAGTATGGATCGCTGCCGGTCACAGCCACACTCTTAATCAATTGCGGACCAAGCATTTCTGCTAGATCGTTCATCGAAAGGCCAAGCTCCGTCTGATAGCGGGCGAATACTTCCGCACCATTGCCTTCCATTTGCAGCAGCCGCATAACTGTTGCGGCATCCACTTGGAAACGAGTAATTGTTTGCAGAAGAGCGCGAAAGTTGGAGAAGAAGAATGCGTGCTGATCATGCGGAATGAACTCAGCGAGGGCATCCGTCTTTGGGTTGATGTCTCGCGTTAACTCACTCCAGTCGTATCCAGCGATAGTGATTCCTGGAATCGCTTCCACCGGCACGACCGCGTTCTCTTTGCTAGCCTGCCGCAGGATACGATCTAGCTGCAAGTTCTCGACAAACTCAGTTGAACCGGTGAACATATCAAAGGAGCGTTCGTATCCCGTCGCTCGAGTCAATTATTGATTGTTCTCGTCTAAAACTTCCTTCTGATTATAAACTTGACGTAATACCCGCAACCCATAGTTGGCGCGAGCTCTAAACCAAGCTGTCCCAGCTAAGTTCTTTTGCGCAAGCCAATCGTAGTCGCTGGCCATGACTCGAAAGAAACTACTCGAGCTGCCTTTGTCGGAACTCCAGGACTTCTTGGAGATCGCAAACCCGTACTTGTTCATGGACTTGCCATCCGGTGAAGGACAAAAGATCGTTCCACGCGTGTCCTTGGCTTCGCGAATCCTTCCGACCACCATCACTCGCCCATCTAATCGATGGGCCGTGTTTCGGCTCAAGTACACTTCGCCGCCACCCTGCAATTTGACTTGAACCCAAATCCAATCTCCGTCGCCTTGTGCGCGATTAAACATCTTTTGAATGTTACGGCGAACAGCGTCGCCATCTACATTTTCGAACTTGATATCTCGCAAGAATCCCGAGAAGTACACATACCTGTTCGGCGGAAGAATCGATGGGTCAAACTCAATCCCATTGTTCTTCAGCTGATTGGTATTAAACAGAATCGGCTTCGCGTTTCCCAAATCCTTCGCCCTATTCTCCGCGAAGAAGGAGCCTTCGGCCTTTGTTTCCGCGGATACAGATCTTTCCGTTACTGCCCGGTGCTATTTGACTTTGTGGTCTGCGAAGAAGCTTCCTCATCTGGCCACATAGCGAACGTAGCCAGCACACAGGAGACAACGCCGAGAATAGCTGTCATGATTGACGCCCTGTTGAAAGGATGGGAGGTCTGAGCACGAATGGGAACGGTAGATTGATCTTGAATGAAGTCGAGTGAATCTCGGAGCTCTGTAACGGACTGGAAGCGATAGTTTGGCGACTTCGCAAACATCTTCTGCAACACCGATGCAAGCTCTGAATTATTGGACAAGGCATTGCACTCCGGAGGTAAGGCTTGCATGTGCTTTTAAGCAACTCTTCACTTGTCCCGAAAAAGAGAGGTCTGCCCATCAATAGAAAATACAGCGTAGCACCCAGAGAGTCGATATCTGCGCGACAATCGATGCTCGACGTGCCCATCGCCTGCTCCGGCGATATGTATTCTGGTGTGCCCACACTGCGACCAGTTTGCGTCAAACCAGAGTTTGGGCTGACTGTAACCGTACAGCCTCGATCATCGCCCAACGACGCGATACCGAAGTCTAAGATTGTCACGTGTAGTTGTCTCTGATCGCCTCGGGAAACCATCAGCTTGTGCGGCTTGATATCCCGATGCACCATGCCTTGGCGATGAGCGACTTCGAGGCCAAGGCACACTTGTCGCAAGCATTCCAAGGCATCCTTGATCAACAGCGGGCCCTGCTGCTTGACTTCACGTTGAAAACGCAGCACCGCTTCTCCCTGCTGCAGTCGCTTCCGCCATCGTGGGGCATTCAAGAATTTGATGGCAACTTCACGGTCCATCAGTCGGTGGCGAGCACGAAACACATTGCCCAGGCCACCGCGTCCGATCAACTCCAACAATTCATAGCGAGGATGATCGCTCAGAAGCTCAAGCTCCTTGATTCCGCCGCTCGGTGCCGAAATAGCCCGCGAAGCCGTCGTCCTGCAGTCAACCGGGACTTCTTGCTGCTTCAACAGGTCCAGCAGCGTATCCTCGCTCTGTAACTCGAGCAGTTTATGCGTGCAGGCGTCACATTCCAACAGATGGTCCGTGACCTCACTTGCTACGGGTTCTTTCAAGCTACCTGTGCTGAAAGCTGTCAGCACTGCTTTTGGAGGATGCTGGTGGGTGGCAACGGACATTGGAAGGCGCGTTTTTCAGCTCATTTGGCAGAAGGCTTTAATAATAGATGCTGTTAAAGTCCACTTTTCGATGACTTCTTACAGCAGAAATGAGAATTTTGCCCAATTAATTACAACCGCAGAAGCTTGAACGAAGGGGCAAATCGCAACCCCAACCCAAGGTGGCAAAAGATCTTTCGTCGCTTCCCTCACGCTGCGGGCTGTAAACCATTTGCGAAACCCAAGCCTAAAGAAAACTAAGCCTAAAGAAACCGGTTAACGGTGAGAAATGCGACGTCTTGCTTGGTTCTACCGTGAAGCAATAAGTCGGCGAGCACTTCTCCCAGCACCGAAGCAAACTTGAATCCATGCCCCGAGAGGCCCGCCGCAAAGTGAACCTGCGGAAACTCGGGATGTTGGTCGACTATAAAATGCTCGTCGGGCGACATGGTGTACATTCACACCTGATGTTTCAACGCCTCCACCTGCTCGAGTCCCAAATACTCGTCTAAAAACTTTTCGACCCGAGCTTGCTCGGCGCTGTCAACAGATCTTGAAAGTCGATCCGGTGACTCGATGTCCTCTCCGTAACTGTGCTCCGCAACTTTTATCATTCCCCGCGTTTCCTCAGTGAGACTCGGGAAGCCGTAATAATAACCGGTTGGTGTTTCGTAGAAGAAAACTGGCGATCCATGCTCGGCTACGTAAGCATCCTGGGGGACAGAATACCAGTGCAAGTGCTTGCGTTTTACTTGCATTTTGACATCCATATCATTAAGTAGCCGTGAAGCCCAAGCACCAGCTGCGATAACCAATCGCTCACCACAAAAATCGCCATTGTCCGTCTGAACCTGGACTCTACCCTCTTGGGTTGTCCACGAGAGGACCGTCGTCTCGGCCGCAATGTGAGCGCCAATGCCTTCAGCCGCTTCGCAGTAGGCCGCCACGCAATCTTCTACTAGAAGGAAGCCCCCGTCAGGCTTGTAAAGACATTTGCAATCCTCGGGCAAAACAAACCCAGGAAATCGCTCGTGAAATCTGGTTGCGGATATCTCTTCGAGCGAGAGCGCGTGACGCTGGCAAGCTGATTCGAGGCCTGAGATAAGTGGTCCACCCTGCGGACCGACCTCCATCAGTCCTTGCTCGAACAACAACTTTTTTCCGGAGCGTTCCTCCAGCTTCCGCCAGTTTTCGTAACCACGTTGAATCAGTGGAACGTAACTCGGATGCTCAAAGTAAGCTTTTCGAATCGCACGCGTTTCACCATGAGAGCTTCCTTGATCATGACCGAGTTGAAACTGCTCGATCCCAAGTACGTCTGCTCCAGATACCGCAAAATGGTAGAGCGTCGAACTACCTATGCCCCCAAGGCCCAGCACAATCGCATCGTAGAACACGCTCACGGAAGTGACATCATTCGTCTTCGCCTGATCCATCCGTTGTAGACGTCACATGCTTGGAAACGAACTCCTTAATCAAAGCCCGCGGAATTGCATAACTCCGAACACGACTGTTTCGGGCGATATTCAGTCCGATGAAGTTGCCTTCCAGATCAAAAATCGGACCTCCACACTTCTCCGGACGCAAATCAGCGTCATGCGAAATCACGCTTGAGAATCCATCACGTCTAAAGCTCTTCTTCATCACATCTGCTGCGTGCCGCGATGGAGGTGCGCTTCCCAGTGTGATCGTCTTCTCTAGCTCCTCTTCCCCCCGAAGGATGGTCGCGACAACAGTCATGTTGGCTTCCACCTTCTTCCGAAGGAAGTTCACCAATGATAGATGGGTCGTAATTTCGGTATCGTTCATCTTTTTGATGATGTCACCAACCTTCAGTCCAGCCCGCTTAGCCGCTCCTTGATCAACGCTTTCCAAATAAGCGCCTTGATTCTTCTCATGAGTTCTCGGCCTAACACCAAGATAGCCGTAACTCCGTTGTTTCTCGGACTTAAAGACCACGGTACTCCATACGCTGACGATGCCCGAACCAACTGGATCGGGAGTCAGAAGGAAACGCCCAACCAGTGGTCCGTCCCACAAATCCTTGGCTAACTCAATACCCACCGTGTTCTCTTTCGGCATTCGCAGCAGCACCAGGTCATTCGCAGTGTCGCGCTCCACCACTTCCAAGGCAA
>PKCQ01000699.1 GCA_002862265.1 Planctomycetaceae bacterium
CGAGTGCTACATGCTCGGCGGTCAGTACGACTATTTGCTACGTGTCGTTGCGATTGACCCGGAGGACTACGAGCGCATCCACCGGAAATCGATCAGTCGCCTCCCAGGCGTAACGCGTATCCAGTCGATTCTATCGCTGCGAACAGTCAAGGCTGGTGGGATACCACTCAGCTAAATGGCAAGCAGCCGAGAAGCAAAGGCAGACGCAGTGACAAAAAAACGCGGCGCCAAGTCGGATTGCGTTCGCAACGCTTCGCGAAGAGATCCTAGCGCTCTTCCAGATGGAGGGGGCTCTGCAGACCATTTTCAAAATGGCCACTCGGTCAAACGCGACCGCTTGCCGGTTTCTTCACCAGGACCGAAGTAGGCTGACCAATCCGCTAAGTTACCTGGCTGTGTGTACAGCGCTCGTCATTCGACGATATTTTTGTTCTCGTTTGGAAGTTTCCCTCCTCAGTTTGCTCCAGAAGACGACGAGAATATTCGAGCCGCACTCGCAGGTAAACTCTTAGAAGAAGTAAAACAGAAATGGCGAAACTCACTTAGCTTGCTGGCGAAATCGCGGTCCCCTGGAGGATTTTATTCTTGCTGGCTAATTTAGTGCTCTTCTCGGTCATAACTTGGCTTGCGTTCCGATGTTCGCAACCCAACTTCATGGAGCATTAAATTGCAAAAACCTGCTTTTAGGGTTTCAGAACGTATTTTCTCTCGCAACATTCACGCCGAGCTGGATGGGCTATCTCATGGAATCTGCAACCGTCTGTCTCTATGTCAGGGGCGTTTCTCAAATTTGGGTCTGGCGATGTATTTTCGAGGTGCGGGGTATCTCTGGAATGCAGCAGCTTTGGTAGCAACTTTGGTGTCCATCGCCCTGACTTTCTCTGCCCAAGCTGCAGCAACGCTGATGGTGCTGTGGATTATGATGCAATAGCCGGCGGTCGCTTGGCTTAAAGATCCCGTCGGAAACGAACATAGTTTTCGCTTTCGCAGCTAAAGCCCGTATTCACCGGTGTAGCCTTGATCATAATGGACACCTTCGGCCGAAAGGGTTGTAACTCGTTCTGCCCGCCCTACAACCCCACCGGCCTCTCTCCACTCTTTCCTCTCCCGCATTTGCGTCATGCACAGGCTATCTGCATCCTATTTGCCATCACATATGCAAGCCGTGGCAACACTCGCATCCTTACTCATGCTTTCCGCACACGGCTCTGCCTCCGTTGGACAAGACAAGAATGCTAAAGAAGCCCCTCCCGTCATAGTCGAGACGGTGATTCAAAAATCAGTCAATTCCGGTTATCGCGTCGTCGGAACAGTTAAGCCTCTTCGCACCAGCACGATCGGTGTGGCCGTCGGTGGCCGAGTCGCAAGTTTTCTTGTCGATGTCGGACAGCCAGTCAAAAGGGATCAAGTCTTGGCTGAACTTCGAACCGGAACGCTCGAGATAGAACTGGCTGCCGCGAAAGCTGAACTAGTACTATACGAACAGCAGTTGGCAGAAGTTACAAATGGCTCACGCCCTGAAGAAATCGCTGAGGCGGAAGCGAACCTTAAAGCGGCTGAAGCGGCCAAAGACAATGCGGCAAAACAACTTGGGAGACTGGAACAAATACAAGCCTCCGGCGCAGCAACTGCAACGGACATTGAAGACGCTCGGGAACGGGCAAACCGAACCCGGTTTATTTTTAGCGCAGCAAAAGCGTCCTACCAGCGGGTCGCATCTGGCTCACGGATTGAGAAAATTGCGGCCGGCCAAGCCCAAGTTGACTTACAATCGCAACGCGTGAAATTGATAGAAGATCGAATTCGTTTGCACACCGTCCGTGCTCCATTCGACGGCTTCGTCTCAAAAGAATTCACCGAAATTGGTGCGTGGTTGACCAGCGGTGATCCTGTCGTCGAAGTGATTCAATTGGAAACTGTGGAAATACAAGCGCCGGTTACCGCAGAATATGCGGTAAAACTTACCCCGGGTGAACCCGTCCGAGTGGAGTTCTCGCAACTGCCTGACCGACTGTTTACCGGAACGGTAGATCGTATCGTTCCGCAGGCAGATCCAAGAGCGAGAACCTACCCTATCTACGTGCGTCTAAAAAACGAACTACGCCAAGGCGACTTACCGCTGCTGCTTGACGGAATGCTCGCACGTATCGATTTGCCTACCGGATCTGCTCGAACGCTACCGCTTGTCCCGAAAGATGCGGTCGTCTTGGCAAATGGGAAGCGCCGCGTGTTTGTGATCGAGGAAGAAGTCGCAGATTCCAGTGTCGGCATCGCTCGAGAAATCACTGTGGAGCTTGGTGTCGCCTGGCACGACCTGATTCAAGTGAACGGTGCGCTGAAACCGGGCCAAACCGTCGTGGTCGTCGGCAATGAACGACTAAATGAAGGCGACCGCGTGCGAATTGAACACCGCGCGAAAGAATAGCCCGGTACACTCTCTTACAAGCGCTGAGTTTCGGAATGAATCTGTTTGAATCGTTTGTCCGCAATCCTGTGAAGGTCGCCGTTGGAGTCCTGATTGTGGTGCTGTTCGGTTCAATCTCCTTGGTGTCGATGCCCAAGCAGCTGATACCTGCGGTGCAAAACCCTATCCTTTCCGTCGAAACGCGTTGGCCTGGAGCGAGCCCAAAAGAAATTGAACGCGAAATAGTTCAGGAGCAAGAGGAACAACTCGCCGCCATCGAAGGCCTGATCAGGATGAGTTCGACCTGTCGCAATGGCGAAGGCGATATCACGTTAGAGTTTGCAGTCGGAACGAATATCAATGATGCGATGACGCGAGTGAATACGCGTTTGCAACAAGTTCGTGAATATCCAATCAGCGCGCGCGAGCCAGTCATCGAAGCGTCGAGCTCTACGGACAGCCCCATCGCTCGTTTTGCGCTGACGGCGCGACCCCCCAGTGTCAAAGAGATTCAGGCCTTTCAGGAATCGCATCCGGAGCTTGCCTCTGCACTAGAACCTGCTCGAACGGCAAGCGACAACAGCGCCTTACGTGTCTACCGGCTGCAAACGCTCTTCAAGGAACTCGGCCAGAAGCACCCAGATCTGGTTGAGTTGCTGCCACCAGAGGTCGACCTGCAGGAGGTTCGCAAGCTTTCGGAGAATTTAATTGAGCCTGAACTGGAACGCGTCAATGGGGTCGCGGAGGCCGACACCTACGGCGGGCAAATTGAAGAGCTGCAAGTCATCGTTGATCCCGGGCGGCTCGCCGCCAGAGGACTGACGATTGGTGATGTGCGACTCGCTCTGGCTGGCCAGAACCAAGACACTTCTGCGGGCGATCTATGGGAGAGTAAGCGCCGGTGGGTCATCCGGACGCTTGGTCAGTTTCGAGATCCGGAACACGTACGACAACAGGTCCTCAGCAACGAAGCTGGAACTCCAGTTTACGTCGGAGACGTTGCCGAGGTACGGGTTGACTACAAGAAGGTTGATAGTCTGTCACGACGCTATGGCTTAACCAGTAACGGTCTGAGTGTACGCCGGGCATCCAACACGAATGTGATGGAGGTCATGGAAGGAGTCTATGCGGCAGTTAACAAGCTAAACGATGGTTTATTGAAAAGGTTGGACTTGGAGCTGTTTCAATACTACGACGAAACGGAATACATCAAGTCAGCAATTGCGAAAGTGCAACAGAACATTTTTGTCGGCGCTTCGCTGACGATTCTGGTTTTGATGCTTTTCTTGCATCTGGGCCGAGCAACACTGCTCGCAGTTCCGCTGATCGTGGGCTGTACCTTGGCCTCTGTTTTCGTCTCACCCTGGTTTGTTCTGGTCACTGTCGTACTGATGCTCGCCGCTGGACTGTGGTTTGGGCGAGGAGCACTGGTCGTCGGCTTGGCGATCCCAGTTAGCGTGATCGGAACATTCCTGGTGCTTGGACTGCTCGGTCGATCATTGAATGTGATCAGCCTTGCAGGGCTCGCCTTTGCCGTAGGGATGCTCGTCGACAATGCCGTAGTCGTGCTTGAGAATATTTTCCGTCTGCGTGAATCCGGAATGCCGGCGAGGGAGGCAGCGACGAAAGGAAGCGCTAGTGTTGCGGGTGCGGTCGTAGCTTCCACTCTGACCACGATTGCGGTGTTCATTCCAGTCATGTTTGTGCAGGAGACATCGGGGCAGCTATTCAAAGATATCGCGCTGGCTATCGCTGCCGCCGTAGGACTATCACTGATTGTTTCCTTCACCCTGATTCCTACCGCGGCCGCCCGATTGTTTGCTCAGGAAAGCTTCAAAACAAAGGATTCCAGAAAGACCTCTGAGCATGGGGCGGGTCCGCTGGCGATTCGTGTCGTCAACGCCATTGGCTTCGGTTTCTCGGACTGGTTGAGCCGCGCGACGAGTTGGATTCTACGTACTCGGATTCGATCTGCCGCATTAGTCGCTTGTATGGTTCTGTTCTCAATTGGTGTCAGTTACACCTTGTGGCCGAAGGTCGAATACTTACCGACGGGTAATCGGAATTTTGTTTTCTGTAGTCTCTCACCGCCACCTGGGCATAATATCGAGCACTTGATTGACATGGGACGAACGCTCGAGGAGGAGACCAAGCCCTACTGGGATGTCGATGCTGACACCGTAGATCAACTTGATCTGGAATATCCAGCGATTCGATATTATTTCTACGCTGTCCGGGGCACGAGTGTGTTCATGGGCATGAGCGCGATGGACGAATCACGGGTACGAGAACTCGTCCCTCTGATGCGCAAAGTCTCTAGTCGGTTTCCGGGTACTCGAGCACTTGCCAAGCAGTCAAGTTTATTCGAACGTGGTCTAACTTCGGGGCGGACGATTGATATCGAGATCCAAGGTGGCGATCTGGTGAAGCTGATTGAAGTAGGGCGTCGTGTGATGGAAGAAGTGGCGAAGGTTCTGCCAGATGCCCAAGCTTCGCCGCAGCCGAGTCTCGACCTGGCAAGTCCTGAAATACATATTCGGCCAAAGCTAATTGAATCCTCCGAAATTGGTTTTAGCGCTGCGGACTTGGGTTACATGGTCGACGCCTATGTGGATGGAGCTTATGCAGGTGACTACTTCGTTGACGGAGAGAAGATTGACTTGACGATCAAAGGGCAGGATTCTTTCGCCACACGGACCCAAGACATCGAGTACCTGCCAGTTACGACTCCAAACGGTCAGATTGTGCCACTCAGTGCGTTAGCCGACGTCAACTACGCGAGTGGGCCTGAGTCGATTCTGCGCCGTGAACGGATGCGAGCGATCAATATTTCCGTAACACCGCCTATCACCATGCCACTTGAAGAGGCGATGCAGCGAATCGATCAGGACATTGTCACTAATCTGCAGGCGGAGGGCGTGATCGATAGCGAGACAATTATTCGGCTTTCGGGAACTGCTGACAAACTTCGGCAGGCCTGGAACGCATTGCGATGGAATCTGATCCTTGCTCTCGCCATTACCTACTTGCTGATGGCCGCACTGTTCGAATCTTGGCTCTACCCCTTCGTGATTATTTTCACCGTACCGCTGGGAGCCGTCGGCGGAGTCCTAGGACTTTCGCTCCTCAATCTGTTCGTGTTCCAATCTCTCGATGTCATCACCATGCTTGGGTTCATCATTTTGATCGGAACAGTAGTGAACAATCCGATCCTAATCGTGCATCAGTCCTTGAATTTCATGCGCGAGGAGGATGTGCCTCGCGAAGCTATCACAAAGAGCGTGAAGACAAGAATTCGGCCCATCTTTATTACGACCACAACTACCGTTCTAGGTCTTTTGCCGTTGGTCCTGTTTCCCGGAGCAGGCAGCGAGCTTTATCGAGGTCTTGGCGTCGTCGTACTCGGCGGTTTGGTACTCTCCACCGCCTTCACACTCTTCTTGGTTCCGGCTGTATTCGTGCTGACCATCGACTTGAAGCAAGCCATAATCACCGGGCTACAAAAGCCTTAGTGGACTTCGCAAGTCTTTAAAAGTAGCCCAGTTGTCTCCATTGGGTCCGCAGTTCCCTCGGCAAATCAGCAACTCGAGTCAGCCTTGCCACCGAACTGTAGCGTCAGCAAGATACAGCGTCGATCTCCGCTCAATCTATCAACTAAAATATCACTGGCGGAGCTAGTACCACGCGGAAAGAAATTCATGACGAATTACACTACGATGAATCGATCTTGAAAAGACCGTCTAGGGCTTTTCTTCCTCGAGCCCAGGAAGGTCTGGGAGCTTGAGTTCAGAAGGCTTCTCTTCAGCCTGCTCCTTTTCGCCTTCCTTTCTCTTCTTCGGATCGACGACTTGCAAAACAAGTCGAACTGGAGTGCCACGTTCTGGAATACGCTCTTCGTAAGCGGCAAACATCAAGCCGCTGTTAACATCGGAGCTCTTTAACGGGACATCCAATGTGGCAGTCGAGAAATTTGAAACACAGATAAAATCGCCACTTTCAGCTTGATAGTGTTCTTTACCAGTGTCAGGATCCTTCCACATCTTGCTGCCGGCAAACACAAAGTTCTCTTCAAGTGTGCCTTTCGTACCGACTTTGCGAACCCATTTCCTGGCGTCAATCGTTTTCTTCTCGCCTTTTTCGTTCTTCCAAAGCGCGTGAATTTGGATCTCGCTACCCGTGGGAGCTTTATACTCTGGGTCCCATTGAACAGGAGTTCCGGACTTCGCACCTACTGCCAAAAGCCCTGCATGAACAACAAAAGCCCTGCTGAACACGGCGACCACGGACTCATGTTCCTTGGTGCCCGCCAAGCAAGCGAACATTTCGAGCTGTCCGGCCTGAAGCGCGATATAGCCATCGACTACCACGCGTTTGTTTTTCTTGTCGACCCAAACTCGACTGTTTTCGTCCAGCTTCTTCATCCCTGGAGGATCACCAAAAGTAGCATTGATCTTCTTCAACAACTCTTCGTTGTACTGCCCGTGCGCAACCGGCAGGGTAGCGCATAGGAAAGATGAAAACGAGCAAGCCACAACGAGACAACGTAGTGGCAGTGGGCGGTAAAGCGACATAATCGGACTCGCAAAAAGTTTCGACTGCGGCGTTGATGCATTACTCATAGGAACCACAATAGTGGCTCCTTGGGGGTGCACGTGACCGAAGTAACGGGCTCCCCCGACGAGTGTCGGCAGTATACCACTATTCTTAAAAATTCGCCTGATCCAGGGAACAGCATCGGGCTAGTCATACTTTCGCATCGATAAAGTGGGCCGAACACGCTAGCGTCCGGCTGAACCAATAAAGCTCTGACCCGCACTAGCGCCGTCGGCTCGCAAACGGTACTGACTACGCCTAGAGAACAGGATCTCGGCACGGAGAACAACTAGCATGGATTGGATTAGTCCGAGCTACGAACCCAAGAAAAAAATGGCGAAGAAGACCGGCAAGATTGCGAAAGCAAAGAACCGTCGACAGCCGGGGACTCAGAAAGGTGCAGGTATGAATAAAACTTTGACTGAGAAGATTCAGTCTGCTTTGACGGAACCCACAGATGCTTGGAGTACTCCTTTTGTAGGGACTTTGGAAAAGTTGGCTTGGCCCAAGGGCGTCACAGCCGAGAGCAGTTTCTTATTTTCGGCTTTGATTCAGGAGCAAGCAGACGTTCTAGCTCTAACTGGGATATCTTCGAGCAAACTTGCCACAATCTTCCCTGCGATTCAGGACGGTTCCGCAGAAGAGCAGGGCGATCAGCTAGAGCAGCAAGCATTTCACTGGCTTGGCAAAATCAATGAGTCCCCTTCGGCAGCCTTGGCCACAATTGCTTTGGCTTGGCAGATTGCTGAACATGCCGGGGAATTCCGCGGCGAGTGGCGATCCAAGTGGATTCTGGCCGCATTGGAGACAACTCAGTCCACTAAGCTGGATGAAGAAGCCTGTATGCTGACGCGACTCGCAATTGATTGCGAACTCCCGCTACTGATGACAGTTGCGACTTCAAACCTGGATCGAACATCTTTGACTAAAGCTAGTCAAGCGATGGACAATCTCGCGGAGTACTTCGAGTGCGCATCCGAGGATTCGAGCGCTTGGATCTGCTACGGAGCGACTTATCTTCGAGCTAATCTGGGGAGTATTCTGCGATGCCGCGTTCTGGCGGATGCGATTGGCTTTCGTGGATGGTACGCACCTCAACAAAAAGCGATTGCCGAACTTTTGATTCATGCATCACGCTGGGCGCGTCCGGATGGCACACAGCTGCTTGCGGCAGATTCAGCGGCGCCAAAAGCTCAAGCCGTCTGGGATGCGCTCGCCTCGCAAACTCGCAATCCCAAGAAGCTCTCGGCAGTCATGATTTTGTCTGGCTTGGCAAAAGGAAAACGCTCGGATGCCAAAGAAAGCGTCCCAGCGACAAAACTCCCAGCATTGACGCAATACAGCGAAGGTGCTGCCAGCGTTGTTGCCCAGAGTGACTGGCGAAACAAAGGATGTCGAATAGCCGCCGAATACTCTAAAGCAAAAATGTGCATCGAAGCTTTGGGACCAAAAGGGAAAACGGTTCTCGCTGGTGAGTGGACAGTAGACTTTCGGATTGAAGGGAAGCAACAATCACAAACGGGAGACTGGCAGGAAGTTTGTTGGTTCAGCGACGAAGACGTGGATTACCTCGAGTTGGAAACTCAATTCGGAAACGGTGTCCGCGTTCAGAGACAGTTTGCGTTGCTACGTGCCGAGCGTCTGCTGTACTTATCCGATTCGGTGCTGGCAGAGAAGGAATGCGACTTGAGCCTGGAGAGCCGCATTCCAATGGGCTCAGCCTCCGAGTTTGCGCCAGCCGAAAAGACAACAGAAGGCTTTATCGAATCGGATGCAGGAAGAAGTCTGTTACTACCGCTTTTCTTACCAGAATGGCGGCGACAAGTATCTATCAGCAGCAGTCGTGACAGCTTCACCTCGGTCGGCAGTAGTTTGCTCACTAAAGTGCGGCAGACTTCCAAACGTGTATACAATCCCATATTGATCAGTCTCTGCAGTTCACACGCCAAGCAAGCTTTCACTTGGCGGCATTTGACCGTGGCAGACGAACTTCGCATTGTGCGTCCCGAGGAAGCCCAAGCCTTCCGAGTTCAGTTTGGAACCGACCAGCTTTTCGTGTACCGCAATCTAGACAAAGCCGTTCGACGGACAGCACTCGGGTTCCATACTTTTGATGACTTCTTCATTGGACGATTCGACGCGGAAGATGGAGAAATGGACACTATTGTTCAAGTGGAAGCAACTGCATCCTGACTTAAGCAGGCTTGATTGAAGGATTTACGAACCATGACCGATTCAGCAAGACTCGTTCAAAACAATTGGAACTGCGTTCAAGAGGCAGTCCAGGCTGCTGCCGACGGGTCGCATTGGAAGCAAGAGGTTCAGGTCATTGGAGTCAGTAAGTACGTCGATGCACCGCAAACAAACCTGTTAGTCCAAGCTGGCTGCCAGGAACTGGGAGAGAACCGCCCCCAGTTCTTATGGGAAAAGTTTGACTGGTTTGCACAGGAGCAGTCGACTCAGCCGCAGTGGCACATGATCGGACATTTGCAACGCAACAAAGTGCGCCGCACTTTACCAATGCTCAAGATGATTCACTCAGTCGACAGCCTTCGATTGGCAAAAACGCTGGAGGATGAGGCCGCGAAAATCAAACGAAGGATTGCCATTCTTGCGGAAGTCAACGTCACACAGGACAATTCAAAGACTGGAATGCCCGAAAGCGAGTTATCGCCTTTTCTTGAGCAGATCGCTGACATGCCACACTTGGAGCTTCGAGGCCTCATGGCGATGTCGACGCATTTCGCGGGCGGAGACCAAGCCCGAACTGAATTCGCGCGAGTCCGCGAATTACGTGATCGACTTCAGGCTGCATTCCCCCAGTTCGATCTTCGCGAACTCTCTATGGGCATGAGCGGCGACTTTCGCGAAGCCATCTTAGAAGGCGCCACACTCGTCCGCATCGGCTCCAGCCTTTGGGAAGGCATCAGGTAGCGGATGTTAGTTAGAGAGCCTTTTCCAATAGAATTGCGACGGTAAAGTTTGGGAACGGGAATTCTGGCGAATCCTACTACACCATGACTATGTGACGATGCTGGGCGGAGCTGAAGAGGTTGGTGCGGTCGAATTGGTCGACGAGGTGCTGAAGCTCTCGGTTCTCCTGCAAGACGCCGACTCCGATGTTCTCGAGTGACGACGAGCGCATTGCGGAAACCAGATAGAGGTGCTTGTCACGCGTGGCTTGGTGAACCAAGGCGGCCGCGAGCGAGTCATCTGCGTTATCTTTGTTGAGCTTCTTGGCAAGGGCCACGTCATCGGCGGCTTGATCTCGACGCAAGCGACTCATGCTCTTGCCCATCGTTTCGTTGGCTTGCGTGCACAGTACGATGGCACCGCCGTCGGCTGTACAGCGATTTGCCACGTGAAGTGCTCGGCTGATACCTAGCCAGTTTTGATGAGCGGGTCCACCGTCGACCAAAGCGACGGTGAGATTGCTTTTGCTGACACTCGTTTTCCAGAGTTCGTCCATCCGCTGTTCGCAGTGCTTTTCGAGTGGCTCCAGCAAGCCCGCGTGAATTTCTGCGATCCGGTCGTTGCCGGCTGGAATCACCTGGATGGAAACCAGAAATCCGGCCCACATTGCAGCTTGATTTGCAAGGTCCGTTAGGTTTTCGTGAGCCTTGGGATTGCCAAGTCCACCTAGGCCATAGAATGCACCACGCGTCGCTCGATCGGAAAGCAGAGGATAGAGGCTATAGGCGCCTAGAAAGTCTATGGCTGAAGTTGCCCGAGCGCAGGTAACCGGAATGACCACATCCGCATCGACCAAAGTGCGATTCATATAGATCGGATCCGAATCGCTATTTGCGGCGACGTAAGCAATCTTTTCTTCGTTATCTGGATCATGCACTTCGATCGAGATTTCACCGCCGACAGCAGTAGAGATCTGATTCTCTAATCCCGGCGGGAGCTGGCTTTGCGTGCCAGCGAAGACAAGTTGCATATTCTCGGCTGAGCACCCGCGCTCGACGAACCAGCTCAAGCAGCGTGCGCTCAGTTCCGTCGCCGCGCGGCTCGGCACGTGGACGCTGGTGCTCGAGCGCGAGAAGGCTACTCTACATACCTTGAACCTCCTCGCCTTCGACCTCCACCGCAAGGTGTTCGTCGCCGAGGG
>PKCQ01000262.1 GCA_002862265.1 Planctomycetaceae bacterium
GAGATGTCGCCAGCAAACGATTCAGCACCTTGCACAGGCAAGGAACTGGGCGCTGGTGGACCGGCCTGTCCTCCCGCAGTGTCACGCTCGAAAGCATTCGCAAACTGCCCAACGGTCGCTTGTGGGACCATCCATTGATCGCTCCTGCGAGGAACATTGGGCGATGTGAGCCGAGGCTGATTATTTTGCTGCGGCTGTGAGCGAGTCATCATATTCGGCGAAGACGCGTTTGCTGAAGTCCGGTTCGTGCGGCTAGCGACTGCAGAAGGTTGCATCGCAGTCCTACTTTCCTGCTGTCGCTGCCTTGGCACAGGAACTTGTGATGTCCGATTGCTCGCCGATTGGCTCAGAGATTTTTGTAGTCGGGAAGAACTCTGAGTACGCGGAGAAGACAGCTCTCGCCATTCATTGCGAATGAGTGAACTACTGCTAGAAGACGACCGCTGGGACTGTGCGTTCACCTGGGCAGACTGCGTTCTACTCTCGCTTCGCGAACGATTAGCACTGGCACCAGAGGCAGACAACTCGGGTGATGGCTCGCTACGCGGGACTTCCATTTGCTGCGGGTTAATCGTCTGGAGCGAATTCTGCAGCTGGCTACGTGAAAGAGAAGCAGCCGATTCGCTCGCAGATGGCATCGCCGGTGACGGTCGATTTTGCTCGATCACATGCGGATTAGCCGAACGCTCCACCTTAGGCACCGGTGACACCAAATTGCTCAACGCTGACTCAGCCAAATTCATCGCCAGCTTCTGCGATTCGACCTGTGTTGCTTCGTGCTGCGTTGGCAGATGCCTCAAATGATCGGGTCTCGCACCTTTTTGCTTTGTCGAAGTGACGCGATGGTATTGGGGAGCCTGCAAGGACTCGCGTTTCAATGCATGCCGCTCCTTGGCCAATTTATCCAAGAAGTCGGGCCAGAGTCGCGAAAGGGCGACATTCATCGCCCCAACCAGAAGAAACAAGTGAACAAGCAGACTTAACAAGAACGCCATCTGCATCGACTTTTGAATGATGCGACTGACGAGTGTACGCAACAACACACCCAAAGCTAAGAGAGCTATGGGCGTGACGATCCCGTAGGTCCAAGGGTTGTAGACAATCCTCTCGTCTCGCATGTCCAAGTAACGAAAGGACACGACCAATACGCATGCGCCAAGGATAATCAACACCAAGTTCAGCGGCCAAAACGCAAACTCATCCTCGAAGGAATCATAGTTATCCAGCTTGAGTTTCTGCGTTTTATCCAAGCCAGCCATCACTAGCCTTCCTCTTCTGCCGTCGAAGCTGAATATGCCGCACCGTATTTGTTGCAGATGTCGATCACATCGAACAAATACTGGGTCTCAACACGTTGATGCGTCCGAATCGTCACTGATTGGCCAATAGGATTGTTCACCATCGACTGCCGCATCACATCCTCCAACTCGCTTTCGCTCAGGAATTCACCGTTTACGAAAAAGGAGCCGTCTTGATCAATATTGACGATCAACTCTTGCGGCTCGACTGTCATGGGTTGAGCGTTGGCCGCTGAAGGAATGGGAATATCCAACTCTTGATCCTCTCGACTAAGCCGCGTCGCGACCAAGAAGAAAATCAGCAGCAAAAACACGACGTCGATGAGAGGTGTCATACTTAACACCCCCAGGACTCGCCCTCGATTTACTTTGACTGCCATACTCTCACTCAACTTACTTCATTACCAGAGCAGAACTCCGCTAGCAGGACCAACCACTTAGGCTTTACCGGCAGGCGGCCGGACTGGTGGCGGGCTAGGAGCACTCGACTCTGGCTCATTCTTGTGACGCCCTTTCAAATCGGGCTGTAATCTACGAGCAAGTCCTCGGGAAGTAAGGTCATAGCGGATCTTACCTTCGAAGGATTCGAATCGAGGACTGAGCTTCCGAAAGTCGTTTTCAATTTTCGCCAGCATCCGAGTGATCTTGCCTTCAAAGTAGTGCGCGAAGATCGCAGCTGGAATGGCCACGGCTAACCCTCCAAGCGTCGTCACCAGGGCGAGGTAAATTCCCTCGGCCAATTGTTCCGCCTTGTTGCCGCTCGCCCCAATCGTTGTCGTGTTGTAGAAAGCTATAATCATTCCCCAGACTGTACCCAGCAAACCAATTAGCGGAGTAATGGCGGCAGCTAAGGTCAACCATCGCACATTGCCATAGAGAGCTTCGGATTCACGCTGCGCCCCTTCACTAATCGCGGCATCGATCTCAGGAATCGGACGACCAATTCGCTGCAATACGTCTTCCATCACTCTTGATGCCGCGGAAGGATTCGCCTGCGCCACTTCGAAAAAACTTTGCGGTGTCCCTGCCGCTGTATCATCGACTCCCGCAAGGACCTCTCGTCGAATGGACCCGGGATAGATCTTTGCGATACGCAAGCCAATGCCACGTTCGATCGTAACCGTCACCACAAGCAGACTCATCAAGGCGATCGGAACCATGAGAGCGCCACCGCGAATCAGTAGGTCACTCAGGTTGATGCTAGCTGGCTGGCCCTCAGTTTCTTCTTCAGGAGTGTTAGCCGCCCGATTTCGCGCTGCTTCCTCTGCCAATCCCTGAAGTTCTTCGTTGCTGATACCGCTCTGCGGATCCTGCGCAGAGGCTGAGGAGCGAAGTGGTCCCCAGGATAGCAACGCGATCCAGCAAACGAACAAGCCTACACAGATAGTATTTCGCAAAACAAACTCCCGAGCCCCGCCAGAGGATCTTTCCTCGTGAACCAAATCAAACAGCCCTCACCAAACTCGAACTAACGAGTTTGGCGACAACGAACCAAGCCGAGTTTATCTAACGCAACTTCAGCTTCTTTAGATCACCCAAACGCGTCTTGGCCCGGGTTGCTAGATCATGCCCAGAATGTTTCTCGACGATAAAGGAATAGAACTCCTCAGCCGTTCCAATAACTTTCTTTCTAGCATCGCCAGACAAAGAATCAATCAAAATCTCGCTGCAGCGTGCCGCCTCGAAAGCACTCTTCACCTGCCAATTCTTGATCTTGCCAGAAGCTCGATCTCCGCCAAAGCCAAACATGACTCGCTGAAACTCTGGAATCGCCTTCGCGTAATCCCGTTTACTGAAGTAAATCTCACCCATCATGAAGCGAGCCCGCGCTCCAACTTCGGTACGATAGTTATCCGCCACATTCTCATACAACTCCAGAGCAACATCGGTTTGATTTTGCTGCTGCTTGCAATATGCTAACTCGTAGAGTGCGGTAGGTAAGTAGCTAGACTTTGGAAATCGCTGGACAACAACGGTGAGCCAGCGTTCGCATTCCGGCCATCGCTTGGCTTGTCGAAGGCATTGGCCGCCATGTAAGTAGATCAACTCACGCACCTGAGCACTCGCCTCGCTCTTGCGTCCAGCACTCTCTAGTTTCTCACGTGCATCGCGATACCCTGGCAACGCCTCTTTGAGCTTATCCTGCTTGAAAAGACATTCAGCACTCATGAACAAAGCATCGACGCTTAGACTTCCGCCAGAATAGGCCTTTGCCTGCTGGGCGAAACACTTTTGAGCTCGGTCATAATCTCCTTGCTGGAAGTAACTCCAACCCAACTTGTAAAGCGCCTTTTCCTGGAGCTGCTTATCTCCAGTACTATCGATAACACCCGAGTACACTCTGGCCGCCTCAGCATACTTCTTCTGGTCGTACAAACGCTGGCCAGTCATATACGAAGCTTCACCAGCGAATTCACCGTCTGGATAATCCTTAGCAAGCTTGGCAAAATACTGGACCGCGGAACCAGCGTCTCCAGCATCTTGGAAATTCCACGCGAGTTCGTAAAGCACCTTCTCGGCAGATGGGTAATCCGGCACTTCTTTCAACAAGGTCGTCAAATAGCGATTTGCCTGCTTGAACTTCTTCTTGTCCGTGTAGGCCAAGCCGATTTCGTATAAACCGTTGCCAAGCGATACACCTTTCGGCGACGAATCCAGAAACCCCTGCAGCTCGTTGATTGCCTGATCAACACGTCCAAGCTTGCGAAGGCAGATCCCCTTGGCCAACTGCGTTTCCTTCGAGAGAGCCTCATCGTCCAAGAGTGGCAATGCATTCTCAAGTTGCTTGAGGGCACTTGCATAATCATCCTGCTGCATCAGACACCAGGCGATTCCATATTGCGCAAAGCTGTGATACTGCTTCCCAGCTTCATTCTGCAGAATGGCTTCATACTGCTTCACCGCAGCGTCATAGCTCCCCGCCGCTGCAGACACTTGCCCAAGTCTATATTGAGCTTGCGGTTTTAATCGACTCTGAGGATGGGACTTCAGCAGCTCTTGCAACGAACGACTCGAAGCTTCCTCCTCACCAACTCGCTGCTGGGCTTCGGCCATCAGCAGCAGCACCTCATCGGCGGACACCCAACGCTCGCTCGCCTTGCGGCTCGCCTGGAGCTGTGTAATCGCATCTCGATACTGCTCTTCGTAGTGCAGCGAAGCACCCAGAATGAACAGAGCCTCAGCCTTCTGGTTGGCCTCAGCAAAGCGATTCAGCGACTGACGAATCAACGAAATCGCTCCTTGATATTTGCCGTCCAAGTACTGGGCCATGGCCTGTCGCATCGCCCATAACGCGGCCGATTCATTTTCCGGGTCGGCTCGAAGCAGTTGATCGTAGGCAGTGGCAGCTGATACATACTCACCCTCTTGCAGCAGAGTTTCGGCGGCAACATAAGCGACATCATTTCGTAAAGTATCTTGCGGGAAACGCTGCAAGAACCATTGAGACCACTCGCGAGCCTTCTCAAAGTCACGCATCTGCAGTGCTGCGAAAGCAGCGTTGTAAGCTGCGCGAGCGGCAAGAGGATCCTCGGAGTGATTCTTAGCGATTAGCTCGTAGGCAGCCCGTGCTTTTCCCACATCTTCCGGCGAGTTGTACAGAGCATCTGCATAGTCCATCTTCAAAATCACGCTGCCACCAGCCCAAGTCAGTGCCTCCTCGACGACTCGCTTTGCATCCGCAAACCTATTTTGCTGATTCAGCGTAATCGCCAGCCAATGTACGGCGTCTTCTGCGATGGCATCCTTAACACCAATCGCTTTGCGAAACTGCTCCTCGGCCTCCTTGTATTCGCCTTCGCGATACAGGAATTTACCGACGGAAATCGCCGCCGTTGGTGCATGGGGCGACTTGGGGAATCGCATCAACAAGTCCATGTACTTTTGTTTCGCTTCCGCAGTCTTCCCTTGTTTTGAGTAGGCGTAGCCAAGACGCAACAGGGTGTAATCAGCCAACTCGCCCTGCCCAGCTATCTTACCTAGCAACGCCACGGCTTCATCTGTTTGCCCGGAAGCCAGCATCAAATCTGCTTGCCGCACACTGACTTCGCCAGCCAGCCGATGATCAGGATACTCATTTAGAAACGCTTGGAAGTTCGCGAGAGCGCTACGAGCATCTTTTTGCTCTTCGTAGGCTACCGCCAAGGCGTACTGGGCATCAGCTCGCAAAGGTGACTTGCGATACTTGCGGTCTTCCAACAAACGGCGATAGAATCCGATTGCATTCCCAGGGTTACCAAGCGTGTACTCGATCTCACCAAGATAAAAGAACGACTGATCCAAGAAATTGCTACGAGGATAGTCCTTGGAGAATGCTTCTAAGGTCTGCTTGGCTTGTGCAAACCCGCGTTTTTGGGTGGCAGACTCGGACTGTTCTGAGCGTGCCAAAGTGAACTGGCACCAGCCCAAATTGACCAATGTTTCCTCGCGTACGTCTAGCTTGCGATCTTTCAATGCCGCTTGAAATGCTTGCACTGCCTTCGCGTAAGCTTGCGATTGGATGTAGGAAACCCCTAAGTAGTGCGAAGCTTTCGAAGCCAAGGGATCACTAGGATAGCGTTCTAGCAGCTTCTGCCACTCTTCGATCGCTAGCTCAAAGGCTCCATTGTTCTGATAACTGGCAGCATCCGCAAAAATTGCCAGCGCCTTGGAATCCGACTTGGACTCTTGCGCCAGCGAGGTGCTGCTGAAAACGCACAAACAAATGCATACAACGCAATAAACAAGCCTCTTAGACATCCACTCTCCCTCAACTCATGGCTGTTTCGCAAGCTACTCGTATGTTCGCGTACGCAGCACCTTGCGGGTTTTGCTTTTCCAACTTGTCGGTCGTAGCGGGCGGTCTAACGAAAAGACGTTCCTTGTAATAAGCAAGAAAAAGCGATTTCGGTTCAGTGTACCGCTTCCGCCGTTTGGCGGGAAGAATTCGGGACTTTCTGCGGTCCTGCGCACACCCCAATCGTCATGGAATACCTGACCAAACCAGTTTGACATCGTATACATACAGGCCTCTGGAAGACTACTCGTATCACCCCTCGAAGTCTTTCCCAACATCTAACTCGCCTTTCCAAGTCCACGGCTTCAGAGGTCGATGCTTCTGCAATTCGAAGATGGCAAATAGCACGTGCATACGCGTTGTGAAACAGAAGCCCCACTGGGTTCACAGCCAACAAACGATCGCCTGATCGCGGAGAGGAGTGCTTTCGGCAATTTTATTGCTCTTTTTTGTTTTTGTTGCCAAGTATCCGGCAGTCCCTGGCGGTCAGACACTCGCCTGGGAGCCTAAGAATTGACACACCAGTTTTTTTGGTGGTTAAGCTTGGGATGGGACAGTACAAGCAAAACAAAGAATGCCATGCTAAGAATAGCCGTGTCCAAAATACTGACCGCCCTGGCAATTCTGCCTGCCATTTTCCTCTGGGACCTTCTTGGTAGCTCGCCTACAATCGCACAAGATTTGCTAGACATCATCGAACAAGAAGAGAAGAGCGTCGTTCGAATCGAGGTCGCTGGAAACGAAGGCGAAAGTCTTGGCAGCGGTTTCATTATTGATGACGCGGGTACGATGATTACGAATTGCCATGTGCTCGCTGGCGTTACCTCTGCCACTGTTCACTTTCCCAACGGCACGCGAGGAATCGTGCGTGGGACGCTTCTGATCGATCCGAATCGTGACAACGCAGTTACCAAAATAAGCGTTTCGAGCGCTCCTGCCATCAGCCTAAACACTGGCCTGCCTCGAAAAGGAGAAACCGTCACGGCACTCGGCTCTCCCGTCGGACTACCCTTTACAGCCACCAACGGAATTGTATCGGCCATTCGGCCTGCGGCTGGAATGGCTCGCGACCTCGGACGCGGCAACATCAAGGCTACTTGGGTGCAAGTCGATGCCGCTATTTCACCCGGCAATAGCGGCGGACCACTCATCAATCGAAACGGCGAAGTGGTAGCGATGTGCACGCTTGCCTCACAGGGCGTCGCACAAAATCTTAATTTCGGTATCAGCGCGGAAGATATCCAAGATTCCATCGGCAAGGTATCAAACGCTTCGCTGCAGTCATTGCAAGACGGAATCGCGAAAGTCCGAATGGACTCCTCGAGCGGTGATGGTGGCCCAGGAAGTGGAGGCGGCCCTGGGCTTGGCGGCTAATCGATTCCTTTCTCTGCAATCACAGCCTATATCGAAGAAGGACAAGCCGGTTACAGAGAACTGGTGCGCGGCTTGCGCATGGAGTCTGCTCGTCTGAGTGCGGACCTCAAGGGAATGCGTAAGGGAACTCCGCGCCTTCCCCCAGTGTTCAAAGCCGGCGACACTTCGGCGGTCAAAGTAGCTGTGCCCGGACAGCGCGATCCAAAATGGTTCTTTTCCAGTCAGTCGGTCAAGTATGAGGCTGTGCGCGTGCAACAGCAACGAATCAAAAACTACACGCGTCTGAAGACCTTTCTTCGTTCCAACGAAGACGCCGACTCGATGTTCGAGTTACTTTGGAACTACGGTCCGCCGGTTGATGTTCGCAAGAACAAGTCAGTCGGTTTCATCACGGATCTGTTTGTCATTCGTGCCTTCAATGAACACGAAGCTTTGGCGAGCTACGACGGCAACCCCTGCTTGCTTCGGCTAGACTCTACAGCGGGCATTTCCGGCGGTGAGATCTTGTCTGGCCCAACCTTTGTGGCTGGCACCGTATCCATCATAACTAGAGACGGCCTTCCCACGGCAGTTACTGTCCTGCAGGAAGTCACTGAGGATCAGCTTCACGGTGCGGTAGAAGCTAAAATCGCTCCTTCAACGGGCTTTCGAACATGGCAGGACAGTTCAGGTAACTACCAAGTCGAGGCAAAGCTGCTGGGACAAGACACTCAGAAAGTGGTACTCCAAAAGAAGGACGGCAGCATCGTCAACGTGCCCAAAAGCAAGCTCAGCACTGACGACCAAACTTACCTGGAGACCCCACAGCCTTAGACTGATTAGCGTCTGCTCCAACCAAGCTTCTGATATCCTTGGATTGCTCGGTCAAAAAGACCTTCTAAGACCTAGCCGATTGGCTACAATCAGGCTCGTTCCGTCAGGAGCATTCCGTTCGTTGGCAATTAGGCATTTCCTTGATTGGCCCTGGCTTTCTCCGCAAGTCTAGGCCTTCCGTAGAATCGTTGTCGAAACCTGCTGCTACTGAGTACAGATACCAGTGAAGCGGATTGACCAGACACCAGAGCATGAATTGATCCTGCGCCCCAAGCCCCTGGTGCAGTGCGGCGTCGGTTCTTCAACGAAATCTCCTAAGAAGCAGATCAGCAAGTGGATACAGACCAAGTACAAACAACGGCACTAACTTCTTGGCACGTTGATCGCGGTGCACGCATGGTGGACTTCGCTGGCTACCAAATGCCTATTCAGTATTCTTCTATTGTCACCGAGCATGCCGCAACGCGCAAAGCCGCCGGACTCTTTGACATTTCGCACATGGGACGCCTACGATTCGAGGGCAACCGAGCTCACGAACTTCTCGATCACATTCTGACTCGCCGCGTGAGCGACTTGCAGATTGGACAAGTAAAATACTCGCTCGTTTGCAACGCTGACGGCGGTATTTTGGACGACGTGCTGATCTCGCGACTGGAAAGCCCCAGCAGCCGTCAGTTCTTTTTGCTCGTCGTCAATGCAAGTAATCGAGCCAAGATCATTGATTGGCTGCAGCCTCACCTGGCAGACTATCCCGATGTCGGGTGCTTCGACGTGACCGACATGACCTCAATGATCTCGGTGCAAGGTCCTGCTTCGGAAGACATCGTGAACAAGTTATTCAATGGTAACGTCGGTCAGTTAAAATATTATCGCTCGCTCGTCACCGATCAGATGAGTAAGCCGTGCATCATCAGCCGAACAGGCTACACGGGCGAAGACGGTTTTGAGTTAATCGTACGCAACGAAGATGCACCTAGAGTATGGGAGAACCTCATGCTCGCAGGGCGCAATATTGGAATCGAGCCGGTAGGGCTGGGAGCACGTGACACACTGCGACTTGAAGCTGCCATGCCACTTTATGGACATGAACTATCCGAATCGCTCGATCCTTACACCGCTGGACTTGGATTTGCTGTCAATTTGAGAGACCGTAACTCCGTTAGCTCGGAAGCCTTAGCGAAGTGCAAAGCCAAACCGTCGGACAGGGTGCGTATCGGTCTTCGCGTGGAAGGACGCCGCCCTGCACGCGAAGGAGCAAAAATCGTCGACCGAGATAATCGTGCTGTCGGCTCGATCACTAGCGGCACATTCTCCCCGAGCCTGCAGTACCCGATCGCGATGGGTTACATCAATCGTGAACTTGCCATTGAAGGAAACTCGGTAGAAATTGATATTCGTGGCTCGAAAGCTAACGCGGAAATCGTAAAAATGCCTTTCTTTAAGAAAGAAAAAAAGTAACCTCACGGAAACGCAGCTCGATTGCTCCCAAATCTCATCTAACGGCAACTGGAATCGCCAAAGGAAATAAGAAATGCAACCAGAAGATCTCAAATACAACGAATCCCACGAGTGGGTCGGAATGGACGGAGAACTTGCTGTCATCGGAATTACCGACTTTGCCATCGAACAACTTACGGACCTGGTTTACATGGCACTGCCCGAAGTAGGGGCTGCCGTGACCAAAGGCGAAGAATTTGGTGAAGTTGAATCTGTGAAAGCGGTTAGCCCTTTATACAGCCCGGTCACGGGTGAGATCGTTGAAGTTCACAGCGAATTAATCGACGACATGGAAGGTCTCGGCAAGGATCCGTTTAGCCAAGGTTGGATGATCAAAGTCAAATTGGCTAATGGCACAGGACTCGATGGCTTACTAGATCACGCGTCGTATAAGGCGCAGTGTGCTCAGTAGTCTGCCGAAAGAAGCGAAACGGCAAGCTTAATAGTCTCAGTCTGACAATTAACCCGTTGGGGTACCTGCCTCGAACGTGGTTCTAAATCCCCCCTCCCACCCGATCAACACTGGGTGAATCGATCTTTTACAATTGAACTGGATCTCCAGACCTCGAGGGCTTTTCCTGGCGTTTCGATCTGTTCCGGCGGTCGCATTTTTTTCGGATCCTCCAATGGCATATTTATTTAACACGGACGACGATCGCAAAGACATGCTCGCCACGATAGGAGCGAAGTCAGTTGACGAGCTTTTCTCGCACATCCCGGCTGACGCCCGATTTAATAAAACGCTCGACATTCCGCCAGCTCTGTCTGAGCTTGAGCTGACACAGCGAATGGAAGAGCTTGCGGCCAAGAATAACGGGGCGTCTTCTGCAGTCTGCATGCTTGGAGGTGGAGCTTACGATCACTTCATTCCCGCTGTGGTCGATCATTTGGCAAGTCGCGGCGAATTTTACACTTCGTATACGCCGTACCAACCCGAAGTGAGCCAAGGAATGCTTCAGGCCATGTGGGAATTCCAGACCCTCATCTCGGAACTTGTTGGTTTGCCAATTGCCAACCTTTCACTTTACGACGGTTCAACAGCGGCTGCTGAAGCCATCACTTGCTGCGTTCGTGTTCACACCCGAAAAGCAACGGTCCACCCTCGAAATCGAGCCGAAGCGCCCCAGGGGGCCGAAATCGAGCCCAGGAGGCCCCAGGGAGCCGAAATCGAACCCAGGAG
>PKCQ01000716.1 GCA_002862265.1 Planctomycetaceae bacterium
AAGTCGTCCATGCCTTCGCCGGTGATGGCACTAGTTTTGACGACTTCGACGTCGCCACCCCACTCACTAGGTGTGAGTTCGTGCTCGGTCATTTGGGTTAAGACACGGTTGGCGTCGACGCCAGGGACATCAATCTTGTTGAGGGCCACAACGATCGGTACACCAGCCGCTTTGGCATGGCTGATTGCTTCCTCTGTTTGAGGCATGATGCCGTCGTCTGCAGCGATAACCAAAACTGCGATGTCGGTGACGTTCGCACCACGAGCTCGCATTTCAGTAAAAGCTTCGTGACCGGGTGTGTCGACGAAAGAGATGATCTGGTCATTCTTCTCTACTTGGTAAGCCCGGATGTGCTGAGTGATACCACCTGCTTCACCAGTGACCACTCGTGTTCCGATCAAGTAATCGAGCAGCGAGGTCTTACCGTGGTCGACGTGGCCCAAGAAAGTCACGATCGGTGGTCGAGCAGTTAGGTCGTCCGCAGGATCCTCGAAATTCTCGATTGCATCGATGACGCCTTCTTCCAGGGACTCTGGCTCGCGGAATTCGAGTTCGACTCCGAGTTCAATCGCAATCGTCTCAGCGAGTTCGGTCTCGAGGGCAGAGTTGATCGTCACGCCGTGGCCGAGTTGCATCAAGGTACCCACTACGCGGCCCGCAGGCACACCGGCGGCCTCAGAGAAGCTACGAACGGTGCAGGGTAGTTCGAGAACGGCTTTGTCTTTTCGCGGAGCAGCAGTGTTAGTTCCTTTACGAACCAACCTCCGCGCGGAGCGGTGTGGACGGTCGTCTTCGCCGGGATGCATTCGTCTTCCGCCGCGACGTCGGCGTTCAGCTCGAGCGGCTTGAATGCCCGAGCCCTTTTTGCGCCCTTTGCCGTCTTCGTCTTCTCCGCCTTCGCCACGACGACCTTTAGCTCGATCAGCAGCATCTTTGAAGTTTTTAAGTCCGCCGGCACCCGCACCAGTGCGGCCCCCCAGACGCCCTCGATTCTCAGTTTCGGCGGCTTGTTGCTGCTCCATCTGCTGTTGCACAGGAGCTTTCATCCCTTGTTTTTGCCCGGAGATATCGTTTTTCGTAAAACGGATTTCTGGACGCTGTGGGGCAGGACCGTCTTGCTTTGGCTTCGCTACTGGCTGATCCGCCTTGGGCATATTCCCCAGCTTGATAACGGGTTTTCGCGGAGCAGGTCGCCTCTTTTCTTCCTTAGGAGCGTCGCCGTTGCCACCGCCTCTAGCATCAAGACTGCGTACGCGGCGCTGACCAGGGCCGATGTAATCACCTCTAGCTAGAGGTGCCGCCTTTTGTTCTTGTGGCGGAGTATCTGGAGCTGACGGTTCGGAAGCTGCTGTGGGCTCGGGGCTAGAGATGACTTCTGGTGCCGATGCAGCATCTTCTGCCGCCACATCGGGAACAGGTGTTTCAACTGGTTCTTCTGCGGTTGCTGGAGCTTCTTCCTCGGAGGCCTTGGCCTTACGTGTCGGCGTATCCAAAACGCGAGGATTGTCGCGCAGAGAGGAAGTGGAACGAATGGGAGCTTCCACTCTTTGAGGAGCTGCCGGTGGCTCTTCCGGCTTACTGGCTCCAGAAAGATGCTTTTCAAGCTTCTCGACCTCATCGTCTTCTAAGCTCGCAAGCGCGGAACCCTTATTGGGGATTCCGATTTTGGTGCAAAGATCTACAAGCTCTTTGCTGTCCATCGCTAGCTCTTTGGCTAACGCGTAGATGCGTTTCGGCACGGTGTGGTGGTTCCTAAAACAGGATCAATATTTCGTCGCTTGTATGCACAAGTCCGCTGGGAGTAGAACTCCATACACGACCCACCACGCACGTGGAGTGTCATCTACATGGACGAACCTCCTGAGATAGAAGGTCTCGTCAACCCGGACAACGAGATGGCCCAAAGGCCATCTCGCCTACTATTTCCGACCAGAGGTTTATTTCCGATCGGTAACATTACTTCTGTCCATGGTTTCCTCTGGAGCACCGATTTGAACAGGCAAGGCCCGTCCAACCATGTGAACTTTGTTCTTGTGTTGTTTGCGAAACCGCAGGGCGGATTCCTATTTCTTTTTGCAAGCCTACCCCGAGGGGCGGGCTTACAGATCGTCTCATTCTGTTTTCAGTTAGCTGAGCTCGGTCCAATAATCTACCGCTCTTCTAGCCATTTTCTGGTGCTGATCCGGCATCAGAATTCTCAGTATTGTCAGCAGCATCGTCATCTTCTGCAACAGCATCCGTGTCAGAAGCAGCTTCAGAATCCGAATTGATTGCTTCTTCGGCACTTTCTTCAGGGGCCTCCTCTGTCGCAGGGGCCTCTGCTGCTGGTTTAGGAGCCTGAGGAGCCGCGGCTGCAGCTTGCTTTTCAAGCTGCTCTTGTTCCTTTTTGAGACGCTTTTGCTCCTCGGCGACCCTTTCTGCCTCCAGAGCACGTTCGTCAGCCTGATCCACAATGGCATCAACTTGCTCGCGTGTCATGCCCCCCATTTCCATCAGGGCATCCGGCTCAATGTAGGCTACGTCGTCATAAGACAGGTAGCCTTGCTCTACTAATGCCTGGGCCAGCTCATCGGTCATTCCTTCGAGTTCCAAAAAGGAACCGATAGCCCGGTCAATCTGCTCCTCTAGTTCGCCAGCGGTCATGATCTCGATGTCCCAGCCAACCAACTTGCTGCCGAGACGCACGTTTTGGCCAAATTTTCCGATTGCCTGCGAAAGCTGATCGTCTTTCACCAAAACGATAGCTCGTCCGATCATATCGCAAAGTAGCACTTGCTCCACTTCAGCAGGCTGAAGAGCGCTTGGAATCAAGACTTCTGGGTCATCGCTCCAGCGGACGATATCTATCCGTTCGCCCGCGAGTTCGCTGGTGATGTTTTTGATTCTATTCCCACGAACTCCAACGCAAGCACCCACACAATCCACTCTCTGGTCCGAACTCGTTACTGCGACCTTGCTACGATGGCCTGGTTCACGGCTGATCGCCTTGATTTCAATTACACCTTCAGAGATTTCAGGAATCTCTTGCTCGAACAAACGCTGGACCAATTGTGGCTTGGTGCGACTCAGGATGACCTTAACGCGGTTGCCCGCTGCTTTGACCTCATAGACGACGGCGCGAATTCGGTCACCATTGTGATAAGATTCGCCGGAAATTTGTTCGCCTCGAGGCAAAATTGCTTCCATATTGCCCAGTTGGACGGTCGTCACTCCGCGCTCACTTCGCTGGACGGTCCCCGTAACAATCTGAGCAACTTGGTCGTGCCATTCGTCGAGCTGCGAGTCGCGTTCAGCTTCCTTGATCTTCTGAATGATGACTTGCTTGGCAGTCTGAGCGCCGATGCGTCCTACAATTTCGGCTTGGTCCATCGACTCGCCATCCACAAAGGCAGTGAGCTCGCCGGTGCCTCGGTCGATGGTCATTTCGATTTCAGCTTCTTCGCCACGGAACTTGCGCACAGCAGTCACCAATGCTGCTTCGATGGCGGTGAACACGATTTCACTATCGATATTCTTCTCACGATGAAGCGAATCGGCGATCCGTAGGATTTCAGATGGATTCATACGGCAATCGTTGAAGTGAGGACTTCGGAGAGGCTCTTACGGCCGGATGTTCCAGACCGATAGGGCTCAAGTCGAGAGAGCACCAATTAGGTGGATTTGGTGGTACCAGGTTAAGCAAGACGTCCAAAAATTGGCTGGACTCAGCGGACCTGCTACTCTCATTCGGCCGACAAAACCATCTCGCGCTATGGATTTATCAGTAATCCGCCAATCGTATCGCTCCCCATAGGGCCTGTCAACGTAAGGTTGCCGGCTGAGTCGACATTCGCTACGTTCTAGGCTTTCCCGATCAGGACGCTGCAAGCTTGCCCTTGCTGCGTGAAGCTCGTGTGCAAAACAGCGTTGCCCGCGGCGGAGTCTGCAGTGGACGGCTTCCAGGTGATGCCTTCGATTGGTTTTTTCAGGTTCAGCAAAGGAAAGAGCTTGCCATTTTCCATCGCAAGTAAGCTTGCGATGAGTTCTATTGCGGCGCTGCCAGCGCCAAGGTTACCGAAAAAGCTCTTGGCGGCAGCTACTGGAGCGGATCTTTCCGCAAGGACTTCGTTAAGTGCAATTGCTTCGGCCTGATCAGATTTTGGCGAACCCATGCCCTGAGCGTGAACATGCCATTGCTCCGGCAATTCCTGGTCGTCCAGGGCCTTTGTCATCGCAGTGGCGACAGCTTGGCTCAGGTACTGGTCTCCAGCAGACTTGCCGATCATGACCGAAGCTCCCGATAGCACTTCGCCCCAGATCCTAGCACCACGAGCCGCTGCATGCTCGGCCGATTCCAACATGATCGTTCCGGCACCTTCACCCAAGGCAGAACCTTGACTCGACTGATCAAAGGGCCGGGACATTTTGCTGGGAGGATCGCAGTCTGGGGCAACTTCATCGCTTAAGTAAGTCTGCTGGGTTCTCAGCGGGTGAAGCCGGGTTCCGGTAGCACCGACCAGCATTACATCTGCGGCCCCACGCTGGATGATCGAAGTTGCTTCCAGGATCGAGAGGTTCATGCTCGCTTCACGATCAGTGATCGAATTGTTCGGTCCGCGGAAGTCGTTGTAGATCGAAACGTGGCTATTGGGCATGTTCGGCAAGTATTTGAGCAACCAAAGCGGGTTTACTTTGGGTAAACCGTGAACAGGCCAGTCGCCGATTTCAAACTGGCCGCCGGCTTCGTTTCGGCAGTTCTGAAGACCTGCCATGTATTCGTCCGGCTGCGTCAGAATGTAGTCGCAACCAAAGATACAGCCACATCGCGTCGGGTCTCGATCATCCCCAAGGCCAGAATGCGCTAAGGCTCGCTGTGAGGCCGCGACACCCATCTCGATCTCGCGGCACATGACTTTCATGTTCTTTTTGATCGGCCGAGCCAGTTTCTTATCCAGTTCCCCATAATCTTCGATCTTGCCCGTAAAGCTCTTCGCCCCGCCGCCCGCAGAGAAGGGCAGTGAGGAGCAGTCCATGCTTTCGATTTTCGAGATACCCGATCGTCCGGCTTGCAGCGCGTCCCACACCTCGTCCAAATCGCAGCCAAGCGGGCTGACGAGCCCCATTCCGGTGATAACGACAGATTTTTGTGTGGACAATTTTTGAGTGGACATAGAAGCCAAGGAGATAAAATCGCGAACTTCGAAGCTGGAGCTACACGAGCTCAGGCACAGCAACGGTCCTTAAGTTTGGCGGAACAGCCCAAATCCGGCAAGCTGCAGTGGATAGCGATTCCTGACGTGGGCAGAAATTTGAGTTCAGTCAATCAAGTTGATTTCCGGACCTCAGTCCAACCACGAGTTACCAGGAGAAGCAATGACGGTCGTACTTGCGGGTTTATTGAAGAGGGATTGGTGAAAACAGGTCCTTAAGCAGGCGACGTTGCGAATCCTGGTTCGACCGACGATGGATTACTGGAAGGGCTCCGTGCACGGGACGAAAAAGCTCGGGAGCAGTTCGGCGACCTCCATTCGCCCCTGATCTATGTTGGTTGCCGAAAGTGTGATCTGCAGTCGGTAGATGCTAGAGAAGTCTCTCAGCGGGTTATTCATGCTGTGAATCGGTCTATTGACTCCTTCCAATGAAAAGACGCAAACAGCAATTTCCGAGGTTAGCTGTCTACCTACTACCCGCAATTCCGTTCGAAATTACTTGTCTCGCACGCTTCGCGGACCTCGGGCAAGGGGCGGAATCTCGATTCACATCCAACTGCTGGATGTGTCTGAGGCAACCGACGAAGAGTCACTTTTAACGACCCCGCACCCGTCCAAAACTCCGGACCAGGACATTCTCGATACGGCACGCACTGAGTTTGATGATCGTAAGTGGCCGCGCTTTTGGCTGGTCGCGATAGAAGGCCAATCAGCGGTCAAAGTCGCCAAGCGTTAGAAGATGAATCCTGGTGCAGTGAGACAAGCAAAGTATCGCGTGACCAAACGTTTGCAACGTTGTCTGGAAGAGTACAGTTGATGTCCAAGTCCTCAATCAGTGGGTACTTAGAATAGTAAGCGTGGGCCCTCTTCCGAGAACTACTCTAGAGCGTGTTGCGCTGCCGTGTTGATCTAGTAACGGGAGACCGGAAGAGAAGTTCAGTGTGCGAATCATGCAGCAGACATGTCCAACTCGAGATCAGCTTCGTGAGTTTCTTGAGGGAGCTATTGAGCCGGAATATGCAAAGAAGATTACTGCTCACGTAAATGGTTGCTCAAGCGGGTTGAGGGAGCATATCGAGGTCGCATCATCCAGAGCCAAGGAAACCTCGACGTTACGGATATCTGCGAGGTTTTTGGCAAACAGCAATCGGTCTTCTAAATGCACACGCTGGCGGTTGGATTCATTGCGATGTTGAGCCGTCCCACGTCAAGCTCGCGAACGTTGGGAATGTCAAGCTGCTCGATCTCGGACTGACCTTGCTCAACAAAACAGAGCTTGGCTCGACCAGTCCCGCCGTGGTTTCTGATCGTTTGACATCGTTCGGTCCGATCATGGGCACTCGTGACCGATGTGGTGATGAAGGATCTTCAAGGCATGAAAGACCTTCGCCAGCTCACGATTCAGAGCACGCAGGTCATCGACGCTGGTCTGATACAACTCGTTGAAAGTAGAACCTGGCTTCGATCTCGCTAAACGGAACAAAAGTGACGAAAACCGGAATCTCAAAATTCAGGGAATTGCGTCCGAAGTGCAAGGTGTCTGAACTTTAGGTCGAGTGAGGAGCTCATTAGGGCAAGGTCGCTAGCTGGCTACCCAATCTTGGGTGTCGCACGTGCATTGAAGAGGAAGAGACGGGCCTAATATCGACCGCGACTAAGAGGGCTAGTGGCGCGAGCAGCGCGTGCCGCGGCGTTGGCTCCGTCGACGCGTTCACTCGCGCGGCCGCGGTATTCGATCATGAGAAGAGCGTCGGCACGCTGGCCATTCCCCGCAAAGATTCGGTCCAAACCAAGGAAGCTTGATCCACCACCAAGTAAACTTGGCGTGTTGTTGCGATCGGGGGCCGCGACGACACCACAGCTTAGGAGCAGCACTTGATCACTGGGCCAGCGAAATCGTTCGTGCAATCGCCAGCTAGCAACTTGAGGTACATGAATCTGTGCGGCATACGTTTGGCCGCCGACCAGTGGGAGATCTAAGTTTACATTCGAGAGCTTTTCAACTTGGTCGATGTTGCACTTCACGACGAGGTCGACTTCGCGTCGATCAAGGCTGAGTAGCGGACTGATTTGTAGGCGGTAGCCCTCCTGTAGTTCACCGGTCTCGGGAATGTAAGGCGGAAAGGCACCTTGAACCGGCTTGTAGTCAGAAACGTAATTCTGTCCGCGAACTCTTTCTAGCACTTGGGATTGGCCGTTATGCACGACCATGTCAACAGCACTTAACTCTCGGAAGTCACTGCGGCCTCGAAGAGAAGCCATGAGTAGAGCAGCGTTCTCTTTCGACAGTAGGTACGCGTGAACGCCTGGAGATTGAGCTTGGACGCTACGCATTAGGGCTTGTGTACGAGTTCGCCAGTTTGGATTGCCGACCGCCATCACTCGCAGCCCATAGAGTTGTGTTTCAGTAGTACCGTTGACGAAACGCTCGTGGATACGGCTAACGATTTCTTGCATCTGCTTGTTGTGGTAGACTCGCAAGGTGCTTCGGTCAGCGTTGAGGACTCCGAAGGGATCCGTGAACCACACATCCGTCCCGGTTTCTCTCAGAACCCAGTCCACGATGGCTTGTTGTGGTCGGTCGACTGTTTTGAGTTCTTTGGTGTAAGGCCGTAGGTCGTAGGTCTTCCAGTACTGTCCGGCGTTGTTGGGTAGGCTCGGCTCAGCACCTCCACCTTGAGCAACCGCCGCCTCGAGGCTAGGAACAGCTGGCTGAGCATTGGCAACGCCAGGCGTGAGCGAAACAGCCAAAACGCCCAGGAGCGAAGCAAGGAGCAGAAGGATGTGAGCTTTGGCAGTGGGCGAGAGAGTCATGAGACTCCACCTTTTCGTTGGTTTTCGAAGCGGAGGTTCGACTCCAAGCTTATAGAAAATGCTCTGAAACGAGGCCAAGGCCAATCATTGCAAGCATTTGCTTGACTCAGTTAATCCTTTGCTTGAAACTAGGACTCGTACGCTACGCATCGAATTGCAGAATCCACTCTCGAATGTCCGCAGATTCACAAGAAAAGCAAAGTCAGCAGCGCTCGGGTATGCGACCCGAGGATGGAAAAGATCCTTGGCAGCGATGGCTTCCGCATGCCCGCAGAAGATTGCAGGCGAGGGCGGAACGCTTGCGTGCCGATACCAAGCACTCGGTGCCAAGTTCCAAACTCAATCGGTCGCCAAGTGGATCATTGGGTGAAAAAGAAACGGCTGAAGACATTCAAGCCAATCGGGAGTCCCAAAAACAACGAGCGCAACTAGTGCTTGCTCTACAAAATGCGGCTGCCTGGGAAGAGCAGGACGGTATGCCGACAATTTCGCGATCGCGGCTCCGTGGGGTCATCGGCAGTGTCGTAGCTCACATCGTTATTGTTGTCATTCTCGCTTTAGTTACCTTGAAGGCTCCTGGTCCGACCGCCGGGATGTCCTTTGCTTCGGCCTTCGAGACGCCTGCGGAAGAAGTTGTGGAATTGCAGCAGCCCATGGAAGCCAATGAGCCAACTGAGATGGAAGAAAGCCAATCGCTGGGGTCTGAGCTGTCGGACCTAAGCGAGCAGTTCTCTGAATTGTCAACTACGCCCCTGTTAACAGATGCTCTCGGGGATATGCAAGCTGCCAGTGAAAGTGTTCCTTCCAGCTCAGCTATGTCGGCCGTTGCCAGTGCGGTAGCGAGCGTCAGTGATGCAACCTTCTTCGGAGCGGCGGCAGGCGGAAACAACTTTTGCTATGTCATCGACGGCTCAGGCAGCATGCGTGGCGGGCCTTGGGCGGCGGCTCGCACTGAACTCCTAAAGTCTCTAGCTAGCCTCAAACCTGAGCAACGCTTTTACATCATCATTTTTAAGCGAGATCTCGAGCTGATTACGGAGCCGGGGTTGCGTGAACCGGCGAGCAATTCACTTTACGCAACGGAAGAGAACTTAGAGCACGCCCGGCGCTGGTTGATGGGAGTGAAGATTGGCAACAGCGGTGGCCCACCGAAGAAGGCCATTGAGCTGGCTATCGACAAAGAGCCAGACGCGATCTATCTACTCACCGACGGCGTCACAAGTGTGAAGGACGTGGCCAAAACGATTCTCGCTAAGAATACGGTAAGCGACTTAATTATGGGCGACCAGATTCGTGTCCCTATCCACACCATCGCCTACTACAGTCTCAATGGCCAACAGCTCCTGCGGCAAATTGCGTCTGAGAACAGAGGCCAGTTTATCTACGTCCCTGATCCCAGCAAGTAAAGCCATTTTCAGCAAATGCTGAACTCTAGGCTTTAGCCGATTCTTTCTCCTTCATATGTTTTCCATTCTCGATTGGCGGCGACCAGACTGTATGCCAATAAGGTGTTCCTTGTTTGACCCTCTGATGGCGATCATCATCGCAGCACTGACTCCAGCTTGGTTCCGGCCTTTGGGATTCCAGGATTCCTGTTGTCATACTGATGTTTGTAATCAGCGTAGTCGCACTTTGCATGAAGCGAGTTGTACTGTGGGCGGCTCTTCGGATTAACACTTTCTGTTTTTTGTGGTTGGAAGCCTTTACAGCCATGGATGGAAACGGTTGATTCTTGGCTAGCCCTTTTGAAGACATGACCGAATTTGAATACTTTTGCCATTGGTGACATCCACGGGGGCTTGGGCGCCATGATTGCCGTGGTTCGTGCTACTGGGATCTCCGATCAAGATCGATTCATTGGGTTAGGCGACTACTTGGATCGTGGACCAGATTCGGCCAAGGTGATCTAGCACTTGAGCAGACTTTCGGTGGCTAAGAAGATCGTTTTACTTGGAAACCATGAAATCATGCTGCAGAACGTTCGTGCCAGCGTGCATTCCATGCGATCTTTGGCGTCCTTGGGAGGAGGAGAAACATTGCATTGCTAACTCCGAGAATTGGGAGGTGGAAATCGTGTGACGAGCATCCCTGACGCACAATTGACATTTATCGACAATCGGAAGCCTTTCTTCGAGACTGAGGCACACATCTTTGCTCATACCTCTATCGATGCAGAACTAGAAATGAGTAACCAATTTGACGTTACGCTGTTCTGGAGATAAGACGAGTCTAATGGACTGCATGTTGCCGGCAATTACGAAATCTGCGGCCGTAGCTCGCAAAAAGATGGAGCACCAAAGTTGAACGCAAATGCCACTTGCATTGATACTTGGACCTGCGGTTTCGGTTGGCTGACCTGTTTGAACGTCGGGACGGGGTACTACTTCTAGGCCAATCAATCTTGCGCGGCACGCATGGATTGGTCGCATCGGTATTATGGTTCCGAACATGGATCGAGAAGCCTCAACAGCGCTTCGTTAGTTGAGAGGCCTATTTGAGCAGTTGCCGTGACCAAAGCGAACTTTCGTAGGAAGTTCGCTGTCTGGACTATTGGAATCCTCTTTCTACTGCGGCACATCGCCCCACAGCTGGCGATCGACTGCATCTTACTCGCCAACTTTGGAGCGGCGCTGAGGATGGCGTACGATGTTTCTGGGTTGGGATCTTGGCGTTAGCATCGCTCTGTGGGGAATTCTGTTCCTAAAGGACCGTGGCAAAGCGATGGGTGAGTCAAAGGCGAATGGTTCTTCCGTGAAAATAGCTGGCTTCGTAGAATGGCGCGTCCCGAAAACGACGTGAGTCGGCAGACTAGTACCCGGTTTGACTGGCTCGAAAT
>PKCQ01000381.1 GCA_002862265.1 Planctomycetaceae bacterium
CGCAAAAACCTCGAGAGGCAGACTCGCTTCTGTCGTCGAGTATCGTAACGGCTCACACTTTAATAGAGAGTCTGAGCGTCGAATCGGGGCCATATGCCCGATGCACTGCTTCGGCTCACCTTGTGATCTAGATGCTCTTCAGGATTCCTGCCACGAATTCGATATCCCTCTCGTGGAAGACGCTGCAGAGTCTCTCGGTTCTTACTACAAAGGACGTCACACTGGACGACAAGGAAAAATCGCGGCATTTAGCTTCAACGGGAACAAGATCATCACAACCGGCGGCGGTGGCGCTCTCCTTACCGACAATGAGGAACTCGCGGACAAAGCTAAGCATTTAACCAGCACGGCGAAGGTGCCACACCAATGGGAGTTTCATCACGACTCCGTCGCATGGAATTATCGAATGCCAAACATTAATGCTGCGTTGGGGCTTGCGCAGCTAGAATCCATACCCGAAATCCTTGCTGCTAAGCGACAGCTGCATAATCAATACCAACAAGCATTTGCAGAGCTGGACGGGGTCAGGCTTCTAGATGAACCCGAATGGGGCAGATCAAATTATTGGCTGAATTGCATTTTGCTAGAATCGGACGATCGAGCCTTGCGAGATGCAGTACTCAAAGAACTGAATGCAAATCAACTCCAATGCCGCCCTCTCTGGCAACCGATGCACACACTTCCAATGTTTCGTGATTGCCCGAGGACGTCAATGATCCACACAGAGTCGCTATATCGACGCGCGATCAACATCCCGAGTTCGGCTTATCTTTCAAAGCACTGGCAACCAGTCGGTACCCGCCCGGATGAAGAAAGCTCAGTCTCGACATGAGCAAAAATATACAACAAAGCAAACCTGTGGTCGTGGTCGGCTTCGGCGGACATGGACGCGTATGTGCGGCAGCGCTTCAGGCAAGTGGCAGAAAGATTCTAGCGGCAACGGACTTAACCCAGAAAATCGACTCTTCGCTCATGTTTCCCATTCTGACAGACGAGCAAGCCATAACACGATATTCTCCCCAGGAAGTTGAAATTGTTCTGGGCCTTGGATCAACCCTACCAACCAGCAAGGAATCGCCTAGACCACACATCGTGAAGAGGTTTTCTCAAAAAGGATATCGTTTCACGGGATTTTGCCACCCCACCGCCTGGATTAGTGCGGATTGCAGTCTTGCCGAAAGTGCTCAGATTCACGCAGGAGTCATTATTCAGCCCGGTTGCAGTATTGGCGAACACACGATTCTGAACACGCGTTGTAGCATCGACCACGACAGTAATGTCGGTGACTTCTGTCACATCGCTCCTGGTGCTACCACCTCGGGTAACGTAACGTTGGGAGAGGGCTGTCACATCGGCACCGGTGCAAATATCGTGCACGATATTGAACTTCGTGAACGCTGTTTCGTGGCGGCCGGTGCTACGGTGGTCAGATCCGCCTGTGAAGGAACACATCTACGAGGAACCCCTGCTCGTCAATTTGTCCTTCGGGGATTGAAGCATTAGTTCTTGCCACGCGTCCACCGGCCCATAAAAAACTCATGGATACAAGTAGTCTCTTACCCCTAATGGGTCGCAATAGCATCCTTTTCCAAGAGGACCTTCATTCGCATGAGGAAGAACTCTCCAAGACAATTCGCAGTAGTCGATTCTTGGTAGTCGGTGGTGCGGGATCTATCGGCAGCGCTGTGGTTCGCGAGTTGTTTGCCCGCGAACCGCTAGCACTTCATGTGGTTGATACATCCGAAAATAATCTTGCCGAACTCGTACGAGACATCAGAGCTTCACTTGGCTACATGCATGGCGACTTCCACGCATACTGTTTTGACGTCCTCGGACCTGAATTTGATGCATTTTCGAAGAGCTTCAACGCTGGAAATACAGGCTACGACTATGTACTGAATTTCTCGGCTCTTAAGCATGTTCGTAGTGAGAAAGACCCCTTCACCTTGATGCGTCTCTTGGATGTCAATGTCTTCTTGACCAAGAAGCTCCTAGATTTCGCAACTGCAATCGGTGCGAATAAATTCTTCTGCGTATCGACGGACAAAGCAGCGAACCCCGTCAACATGATGGGCGGCTCGAAACGCATTATGGAAATGTTCCTTTTAGGCGAAAACGGCCAGACCAACGTATCAACTGCCCGATTTGCGAATGTAGCCTTTTCAGATGGCTCGTTGCCGTACGCCTGGACGCAGAGAATTCTAAAGGATCAGCCTATTGCCGCACCGAATGATATCCGACGCTACTTTGTGAGTGCTCAAGAGGGTGCATTGCTATGTCTTTTTTCGATACTCCAAGGCAGCGACCGAGAAATCTACTTCCCGAAGCTGAGCCCTAAGCTCCACTTGCAGTCGTTTTGCTCTATGGCGGAAAAGTTCCTGGAGTCCCGTGGTTTTGAACCCTATGAATGTGCATCCGAGGATGAAGCCCGCGAGCGAGTCTCAGAACTCAAGGTTCAGAAAAAATGGCCCTGCTACTTCTTTCAGACCGACACGACTGGCGAGAAGGACTTTGAAGAGTTTTATACCGAGAGTGAAGAGGTCGAATGGGAACGGTACCATGAGATCGGCGTTGTAAAGAATGAAGCTATTGTCGACGGTGCGCAGCTTGAACAATTTTGCACCAGGATTCAGGAACTACGACGACATCAGACTTGGACGAAGCAAGACCTGCTCGAGAGTTTTGGACTCTTGCTTAGCGGCTTTGCCCACAGAGAAACCGGGAGGTACCTTGACAATCGGATGTAATCCTTCTGATGAACATCCGACTTTGCGGCGATTTTTCTTTTTCGTCAATCTAAAGATTTTAGTTAGCAAAACCAATGAAACGTCTCTTCGACATCCTCATCTCCGGAATAGTCCTGTTAATCTTGGCTCTTCCGCTCGCATGCATCATTGTGCTATTGAAACTCACGGGTGAAAAGGAAGCCTTTTACTTCCAAGAACGCATCGGATTTCTTGGAAAAACAATGAAGGTCACCAAGTTCGTTACGATGGTAAAAAATGCCCCAAACATGGGTGCCAGAGACATTACGTTGCGAAACGACCCCCGTGTATTGCCGGTCGGCAGGGTACTCCGCAAAACCAAGCTGAATGAAGTCCCCCAGTTCTGGGATGTGTTCGTAGGAAAACTTTCATTGGTCGGATGGCGGCCACTTATGCCACAGGGCTTCGATGACTATCCAGAGTATGTCAAGGAGCAGATTGTTCGTGTTCAACCAGGCATTACAGGAATTGGGTCTCTTGTTTTTCGCGACGAAGAAGCGATCATCGCCCGCGCGGAGAAAGAAGGACGCGATCTCAGGTCTTGTTATCGAAAAGATATCATGCCATTCAAGGGTGCTTTGGAAGTTTGGTATTCAAAGAATGCCAGCTTAATGACAGACGTAAAGATCATGATCGCAACCGCAATTGCTGTTTTGAGCCCCGGTTGGAATGGTTACCAATCTTGGTTTGTTGGGCTCCCAGAGCCTGAATCACCCATTATCCGCGAACACATGGGCTTGGCCGAGGCAGGCTAGCGATACTTCGGTCGCGTAAATGTCAGATACGCAAGATTCACAAGCGAAAAAAACGGCCGACAAGTCTGCGCCCAAAATCAAATTTGCGCCCTTGCTTCCGGCAGTGGCAACAATAAGTTGCCTCCCGTACGTCGTAGTTTATTGTAAGAACCTGTGGCAACTGTCCCACTATCAGTTTTTTCCGCTCATCTTGCTTGTCGTATCCTACCTGGGCTACACGAGATGGAAAAAGGGGTTGATGCAGGCAAGCTTGCTTGCAAAAGTTCTCATTCCAACGAGTATCCTTGCATGTATCAGCGGCACACTTTTTGCCTCCACGTGGGCAACCTACCTTGCCTTCGTCCTTGCACTCGCCAGTTGGCTAGGACACCAGCAAGACCGCGAAGGAAGAGGGAGCCTGCTGTACCTTGCAGTTCCTTTGCTGCTCATATGGCAGCCACCTTACTCTTCAACTGTGACGGGGGACACGGTTCTGATCCAACAACTACAGTTGATTAGTGCGAAATTCGCATCGCGTTTGCTTGACTTGCTCGGGTACATCCACTTTCAGCCAGGTACAGTCTTGGAAATTGCGGGGCGTAACTTTGGAGTCGCGGAAGCTTGTAGTGGAATCCAGTCATTTTTTGCAGTTCTCAGCGTCGGCGCTATTTTGGTGGTCCTGCAAAAACGACCATTGGTGCATGCCTTACTCCTACTAGGCACAAGTCCATTCTGGGCGGTGCTGATGAATACGATCCGAATAACAGTTATTCCAATCGCTCATGCAAACTTTCAATTCGACCTGGCAACAGGTTTACCGCACGAGCTACTCGGCTACGTTACCATGGCCATGGCCGTTGGCTTAATGATCAGCACGGATGAACTGCTGGCAGGCCTTTTACATTTCCTGCCCGAAGTCTCTGTGAGCAAATATATCCCTTCCGCCAAACTTACGTTTCACGGGTTTGTAAGGCGCACGGCAACGGCTGCCTGCACATTTTTATTAATTGTTTGCTCTGCGATACAGATCTGGGACGTTCAAGAGTCCTGGGGAAGTGAACAAGACACGGTTGACTTTTTTAGGCAGCTCAAACCTTTTACTCTTTCGATGTCAGATGCTCCGGAAACCCTGGATGGCTGGCCGCTCATAGACTACCAGCAAATCAGTCGCGACCATGACGTTGCTGATCTGGGAGAGCGTAGCAACAGTTGGCGGTATCAAGCTCCCTTTGGTTCGACCTCTGTTTCCTGTGACCAGCTGTTTCCCGGCTGGCACGAATTAACGAGATGCTATCGAAACGGCGGCTGGGACATGGAAAGCCGGCGGGTCGTTCCAGGCACCTCGGATGATTCCTGGCCGATGGTGGAAGCCACTTTCACCCAAACAGGCGAGCACGGCTATCTCCTATTTTGCCTCGCAAATAATGCTGGGCGATTCCTGGATCCCCCGGCTGAATGGAATCAGTGGTCCTCCCTGAAAGAAAGACTGCAGAATCGGCTAACACCGGCCGTACGTGGGACTCTCTTTGGAGTATCGGCATATCAGCTGCAAATTTTTATTAGCTCTTCAAGACCGCTCTCGACCGAAGAGAAAATACAGATTGAAGACCGCTTCAGGATGGCCCGCACAAAACTGTGGCAGGCCGCGAAACAGAAGAACCCTTAGAACTTATTGCCGACAGCCGAAGAAAGCCGTCACGCCGATTTGGAGCCTACCCAACTAATTTTCTTTGGTGCCGTTCTTTGGCAAATTTCACGAATCGATGCACCACCGCATTCACGTCGGGCGGCTGAGCAAAAGTCAACGTTTCACTTGCTAGCCTATAAGTCAGATAAGCCGCTTGCCAATATAGCTCTCTGCGTCTGTGCCATTGCCAAGTGCTTTACACGTAAGTTCGTACAGTTGAGAAGTCCTGATGAATAAATCCTCAGTAAAGTACCGTGCTGTTGTGCAAGCTCGAATGCTGAGCGAGCGGTTGCGTGGCAAGTCACTCATGGCGGTGTCGGGTGTACCGCTCTTGGCTTGGGTACTTGATCGCGTCAAACGCATGCAATTTCTAGATTCGATAGTAGTCGCGACCAGCGACGCGCCGAGTGATGAACCTCTGGCTCAATTCGCTGCTAGCCTCGGCGTCGAAGTTGTTCGTGGTGACAAAGAAGATGTCCTTAGCCGATTCGTTGCTGCCGCGAGCGATCTCGACGAATCCGATGTGATTCTTCGGTTTACGGCCGACAATCCTTTGTACGACGTACATCGTACCGAGGCGGCATTAAAAGCTATGGAAGAATCCAACGCTGATTACATGCACATCGATGGACTGTCCCATATGATCCCTGAATTTGTTCGTACTGCTGCCCTTCGTTTCGCCGCGAAAAACGCGGAGAACAGTTTCCAGCGTGAACACGTCACATTTTTATTAAGGCAGAAACCAACAGGATTTAACGTCAAAGCCCTGCCAGCTGACTTCGCGGAGCTAAGACCTGAATACGATGGTCGATTGACGATCGACCGCCCTGATCAACTGGAAGCGTTTGAGTCAATGGTCGCAGACATAGCGCCAAATGATGTCTCCGAGCTCGAATTAAATGACTGCTACAGATGGCTTGATGAAAAAGACAGCCAGTCGGTACCAAATGCTCTGCCTGGCCAGAAACGCATGCGTTTGGCCGGCCGCGAAGTGGGCGATGGCTGCCCATGTTTTGTTATTGCCGAGATTGGTCAGAATCACAACGGCCAAGTCAACCTGGGAAAACGCCTGATCGACATGGCCGCACGCTGCGGAGCGGATGCGGTGAAGTTTCAGAAACGAGATATATCGTGGGAGCTGACTGAGGAAGCTTACAACAAGCCTTATGAAGGCCCTAATTCCTTTGGTGCAACCTACGGCATTCACCGAGAGTTTCTAGAGCTCGACGAATCACAGCATCGAGAACTGAAGGAATACGCTCAGTCCTTGGGTTTGATCTACTTTTGCACCCCCTGTGATCCGCCTTCGGTCGACCTCTTGGAACGCATCGGCAATCCTATCTACAAGGTTGCTTCTCGGGACATTACAAACATTCCATTGCTTCGACATATTGCCCGCACAGGTAAGCCAGTCATCATCTCGACTGGGATGGCGGGAATGGACGATATTCGCGAAGCCCTCGAGGCTTTTGAAGGTAGCAGATGTCACGTCTCACTCATGCAATGTGTTTCGCAGTACCCTGCAGAACCCAAGAACGTGAATCTGCTTGCCATGGAAACAATGCGTCAAGAGTTTGATGTCCTCGTCGCCTTGTCGGACCACACACCCGGAGTGATTACCGGTGTCGCGGGTGCGGTCATGGGTGCATTCGCCTTAGAAAAACACATCACTCTCTCAAGAGCAATGCCTGGAACAGATCATGCAGCTGCACTTGAAGAAGAGGGGCTGAAGCGTGTCGTCAATTACATCAAGACATGCCGAGAAGCTCTCGGCGATGGCACAAAAGTGTTCAATCCGGTGGCTCAATCGGCGAAAGATAAGCTTGCTCGCTCTCTGGTGAGTGCGAACAAAATTGAAGTCGGCACAGAGTTACGAGAAGAACACTTGGTTCTGAAGAGTCCAGGAACGGGGTTAGCATGGAGCCAACGTGAAACGGTCCTCGGAAAAAAGTCCAAGGTAGAGATTCCCGCGGGCACACTAATTTCAGCAAGTGACTTTGAATAGACGGATTCCCCTTAGAATTTGACCTCGACTTCCGCACACCTGCGCAGTTGCAACCTTCAGTGCAACGTGTTTTCTGGTTACCTCATCAGTGACATGTCAAAAAAAGCTCTAATCTTTGATGTTGGCGACATTCTCTATGACGCCTCAGTTTGGCGAAAGTGGCTAGCTCTAGAATTACATTCACGTGGGCTCGACGTCACCTACACTCGACTCGTCGAAGCTTGGGAATCGCTGCTGGTTGATGTTTACAAGGGAAATGCAGAGTATTGGAGTCGCTTCCGAACCCTAATGCAACAATTTGCGTTGCCAGAGTCCGAATTGGATGAAATGGAAAAAACAGCTCGTCAAAAGGGAAGAGAGGTTCAAGTAGACCGAGTGCCCATGCCCCAAGTCCCTGAAACGCTCAGCAATCTCTTCAGACGTGGCATTCGCTTATGCGCCTTGTCGGATACGGAAAGCGGCGAAGCGGGAATTCGGAAGACCCTCAACCAATTGGGAATCGAATCGTATTTCCATGCTGTTGTCTCCTCTGCGGACATCGGGCACGCCAAGCCAGAACCAGCCGCTTTTGATTATGCCATTGAGAAGACAGGTCTACCAAAATTCGACTGCGCCTTCGTGGCTCACGATATTGATGAGTTGCAAGGAGCCCAAGCACACGACTTGTACGCGATCGCCTACAATTATCACCCCGATGCGCCGGCGGACATTTACATCAGTGATTTTTCCCAATTGGAAGACATCTGCCTCATGGAAAGCAGTTCTTGACGTGGATGCCCCTACAAAACTCTCCCGCCTTCATCGCAAAGACAAGTAACGTCCACGTTGCGACACATTTCTTTGGAAAACAGAGCAAATTACCGTGGCCAGTCATAAAGTCGATAAGCTTATCGGTGCCGTCGTTGGGCTGGGCTCTATTGGCAACCGGCACATGTACAATTTGCTCAACCTTGGAATTAAAAAGCTCTATGTTGTTCGGCGACTTGGCTCGCCAAACAACCAGTTTCACCCACCCGAAAACGTAATCGTTACCAGCACTCTTGAGAAAGCGATTGCCGAAGATGTAGTAGATTTTGTAGTCGTTTCCAATCCTTCCGCACTACACGCCGCAACTGCAACCGAAGCAATTCAAAATGGTTGCCATGTGCTGATCGAGAAACCCCTCGGCGGAAGTCTTGGAAGACAAGAAACAGAATTACTAGCGGCGGCTGAAAAAAGTCAAAGCGTCTGTGCGATGGCCTACTGCATGCGTTATCACTTGGCATACTTGACTGCCAAGAATTACGTCGACGACGGTAGGATCGGACGAGTTTTGTATGCCAAAGCTTGGTTTGAGGGCTACTTACCGGACTGGCATCCTTGGGAAGACTACAACAAGTCTTACGCGGCCCTAGTAGATCAAGGAGGCGGAGTCCTCCGAACCCTCGACCATGAACTAGACTTTATGAATTGGGTCTTGGGGCCCGCATTGAGGGCAACAGGAAAAGCGGTCAACACCGGAGGAATCGGAATTGAAGCTGATGACCTTGCGATGTATTCAATGGAACATCCGAATCAGGTGCATAGCCAAGTGACAGCTGCATTCTGCAGAAGACCACAATCACGTGGCTTTTGCTTTGTTGGCACAGCAGGGCAACTTCAGTTCGATTGGCAAACTGGCCTCCTAAAACTCACCCACAAGGATGGGGGAGAAAGTATCGTCGCTGAGGCAGGACAAACTGAGACAAATCAAATGTATGTCGACCTGATGCGAGACTTCTTACTCGATATTGTCGATACGACGCAAAAGAGGTCTGCTCCCTTAGAAGCCGGCCTGCATTCCCTTAGAATTATTGAACAGATCTCCGCCTAGTCGAATTCCAATGTCAAGCATAGTTAACAAGCTATTCCGGATGGATGGCAAAGTCGTAGTCGTAAATGGTGGCGCTGGACGAATCGGCAAACAGTTCTGCTTGGTCCTGGCCGATGCTGGAGCCAAAGTGGTGTTGCTCGATCTGGACGGAGCGAGAGCATCGGAAGTGGCTGCAGAGGTCTGCCACTCGTCCGGCGGTACAGTCTTGGCTATTGAGACCGATTCGACGAAGAAAGAGAGTCTTGAAGAAGCTCTAGAGAAGACGGTCGCAGAGTTTGGGACCGCCCCGTCTGGTCTCGTCAACTCAACGCAATTTCGAGGCACTGGCTTCTATGGCTCTGACCCAGCCGATCATCCAATTGAGGCATGGAATCAAGTCTTTGCGGTCAATGTTTCCGGCGTTCTTTTGAGTTGCCAGGTATTTGGCAAAGCAATGTTTGAAAGTGGTGGTAGCATTGTGAACGTTTCGAGCACCTATGGAATCGTGTCGGCCGACCCGCGCATCTATGGTGATTCCGGAGTGAATTCCCCCATTTCCTACGCGGGCAGCAAATCGGCCATCCTGAATATGACGCGGTACTTAGCCGTTCATTGGCGAGAAAAGAATATCCGCGTGAACACCCTGGTTCCCGGAGGTGTTTTCGACAATCAAGGCGAGGAGTTTGTCAAGAACTATTCCGCGCGAACACCACTTGGACGAATGGCAAACGCTGATGAATACCAGGGAGCAATCCTCTTTATGCTCTCCAGTGCATCGAGTTACATGACTGGCGCCACAGTCACGGTCGATGGTGGTTGGACGGCTTGGTAACTTCAACTTCTATTGATAGTTTCCAGGGCAGAGTTGTTACTAAAAAGACTTGAACTACTCCGTTCGATGAATGCCAGTCATAACGAGTTGAGAAAACCTCACAACCTTCGAACCAGGGACGCGGTGCGTCATTCCCTTTTGCCAATATTGGGGCAGATTTTCAATCCAATTCTGGGAGCAGCATGTCCGCGACTTCTGCGAGAGGGAGACGCGAGGCTAATCCAACAAGCTCCGCAAGTAATAAATGCCGTTAACAAATCGATGAAATCGATTGGCAAAACTAGCAATCCTCTGGACGTAATATTCCTCACAATGATTGGCGGCCATCGCTATATCTTTGCGACAGAAGTATTGCTTTCGCTCATTTTGCAAGCTCGAGGGCATCGCGTTCGCCATGTTGTCTGTGACCAACATTTACCTAGCTGCGAATCTAAGAAAAGCACTAACACTGACAATTGGGACGCAACTTGTAGCAGTTGCTGGTCTTTGGGCCGTCACATTCAAGAGAGTTTTCATCTTCCTGTCCTGCCATTTTCAAGTTCGCAGAGTCAAGGTGCAGACTTGCCGAGCGATATGATATCCGAAATAGTAGAAGCTTCGCTACTAAAGTTCTTTATGGTGGGCCAGCTCGATGATTCATCATCAGTTCAGGCCCGCAGAGAATCATATCGCGAGGCAGCCTCCAAGTCACTCGCGCTCGGCAACTACTTGGTAGAGCACAAGCCAGATAGAGTCATCATGTCTCATGGCATCTACACCACTTGGGGGCCTGCTCGTGAAGTATTGAATGCCGCAAATGTCCCCGTGTTGACTTACGGGAAAGGGAAGAAACGTTCCACCATCAAATTCAATTGGAAAACCAGC
>PKCQ01000380.1 GCA_002862265.1 Planctomycetaceae bacterium
TTGCCAGACTTCCTTCCGAAGGCTCAATGGCAACGTAGCGTCGTGCACTGGTATCGAAACGTGTTGAGCGAGGTGCCCAAGCGTCTAATGAAAGATGTGTCAGCTATGCTCAAAGCCATTCACGCTCAAGAAGATCGCGCAGCTGCGGACAGGAAAGTAGTTGATGTGGTTGAGAAGCTTCGCGGTATGAAGCGCAACAAAGCGGCGACTTGCGTCGGAGAGGGCGCGTTGGAAACGTTGAGATGCATGTACTTCCCACGAGCCCACAGGACTTGGATTCGGACGAACAACACCTAGTAACGTATCATGCCTGAGATCCGCAGGCGGACTCGTGTCGTTGACGCCTTCCCAGATGGTAACTCCGCACTGATGTTGGTAGCAGCTCGGCTGCGACACATTGCCAGAACGAAGTGGGGTTACTGGGCTTACCGGGACATGAACTGCCTGAAGGAAAAACGAATGATCGAGAAAGCCGCGAGCTGACCTCAGCTCAGGCTCGACAAAGGAGGCTTGTAGAAAGCAGTTCAAAGACAAACTATCAAAATCACATGTGCGTCATATTGACGGACACTAACGATTGACAACAGGAGGTTCGACCTTCGTGATGTCTAGCAAGGCTGGCGGACCTCAGTGAAGCATCACAATTGAGTGCAATTGTGATGCTCGGCCCCAGGGATTGGCCTAGCAACTAGGTCACGCGGAGTCGCAGAGAAGCGATTTTAGGTTTTCGGATCGCTGATCGAGCGGCGGGGCGAAACAAAAGAGAGCTACCCATTGGGTAGCTCTCACTGAGATTCAGATTATCAGCCGCGTGACTTAGTAGTCGTCCCAACCTTCTTGTTCGAAGATGGAATCGATGGCTGCTAAGTAGTTGTTGGCGGTGTAAGGCGGTGCTTGGAGGTTAACTTGCTCGAAGCTAAAGTCGCTCTCACTACCGAGTACACGGATGAAGGTGACTCCGGCGTCATCTGTTATCTTAACGAAGTCACCACGGCCTAGCTTCGAGGTGAAGATATTGCCGCTATGGTCGACGTAGGATAGCAAGACGCTTCCATCTGCTGCTACGACGGCTTCAGCAAAGGCGGCCGAGTCAAAACCATCAAGCTTGGCGCTCCACATCAAACTGTTATCAGCACCTACCGCGAAATATGCTCCGTTATAGGCCAGTGATGGGTTCGTGACGAAGTAACGCGAGGCTAACTGATCGAGTGTGCCTCCGATTGTCGGGCTCAAGCCTTCAACAGCGAAGTTGTAGTCGGCAGCATCGAATCCACCGGGTTGATCGATCTCAATTGTGAATTGGTTTTCGACATTGTCGCTGTCACCCAAGAGTCCAGCCACGTCGTAGCCGTCCGTGAAGTGCTCAGGCACAGCGTAGGAGACAGTGTAAGTACCAGGTGCGAGATTGTCGAAGGAGTACGAACCATCGGAAAGTGTCAGGACTGACATTGCGACCGATTCGCCAAGTGCAGTGCCGGATAGAGAAACCATGACGTTGGCAACTCTTCGTTCGGCAGCATCGACGATTCCATCGTTTGTCTCGTCGACCCAAACGGTTCCAGAAACATCACTTGGTTGGAACTCGCGAATGGTCAGAAAGACCGTCGCGGTGTCGGAAGCTCCATCGCTGTCCTCAACGGTATAGTCGAAGGATGCTTCGCCTGAGAACGTTTCGTCTGCGATATAGGTGATTGTTCCGTCGTTGTTCAGCGTCACTGTACCGTTTATGTCCGCGTTTGGACTAACTGATGTGATAGTCAGTGTTGGGTCTTCATTTGCCGGACCAGCACTGTCGTTAGCAGTTAGGTCCGTGACAGGAATGACCAGAGGAATCGCATTGAATCCGGTCAAAGTGTCGTTAGCAGCGACTGGTCCGTCGTTTGTGGGAGCGACATTGACCGTTACGGTGCCAATTGAAGTCAGATTGCCATCACTCAAGGTGTACGTGAATGTGTCAACTCCAAAGAAGTTGGCTGCTGGAGTGTAGCTAATTGAGCTACCATCCAGAGTTACTGTTCCACCAGCTGAAGTAGAACCACTAACACCCACAATGCTAAGTGCTTGCCCCGCTTCGTTACCTGGACCTGGCGAGTCATTGGCTAGCAAGGTAGCAACTTCGATTGTCAAAGTTTGATCTTCTATTCCCGCAACAGTGTCGGCTCCAGCGATAGGAGCGTCGTTAACCGGTGCTATCGAAACGATGACCGTAGCTGTTCCAGACAGCGAAGGTGTGCCGTTGTCTTCAGCCGCATAAGTGAATGCAAAATCGCCGTAAAAGTTGGGTGCAGGAGTGTAGACCACATTCTCGCCGGAAATCACGACCGATCCCTGACTGGAGTCTACGGCTTCGACAGATATAAGGGTCAGCGATTGAGGCATCTGAGAAGAAGCTCCTTCGCCAGCACCTGGTGAGTCATTGCTGAGAAGTGTTGAGATCGCGATGGTAACTGGGGTGTCTTCCATACCTTCGGCGGTATCATCCGTCAGCTCAGGTGGATCATTGACATTAGTAATAGTAACAGTGACCGTGCCTGTCGAATCTTCACCCAACCCTGAGGTATCGTTCATCACATAGGTAAATGTATCTGTGCCGAAGAAGTTTGGATCGTTCGGTGTGTAGGTAACTGTGTTGTCGTTGTTGATCGATACTGTTCCGAAGACACCATCGGCGGCACTTATCAATGTCGCTGTAGATCCGTCGTTAACAAGGTCATTGCTTAAGACATCGATGACGACAGAGTTGCCTTCCTCAACCGTGGTGCGATCTGTACGGCCGCTTGGCAAAGCCGCAGGTACTACGTTGACAGTGACGGTCGCGGAGTCGTTCAGTCCACCTTGGTCTTCCACCGTGTAGGTGAAGGTGTCGGTGCCCAAGAAGCCAGGCGCTGGTGTGTAATCCAAAGAGTTGCCGTCAGCCGCTACGGTGACTGATCCCCCGTTGCTGGCTGGCCCGACACTTGTGATTGTTAAGATGTCACCGGATTCGTTGGCAGGTCCGCCGAGGTCATTGGCGAGAACGGTTAGCGTCTCAGTCGTTTCCTCGATAACGTCAAAGCTATCGTCTACTGCAATTGGTCCGTCGTTGACTGGGGTGACGTTGATGGTGATCGTCGCTTCATTCGAAGTCAGGTCAGCACTATCTCGGATAGTGTAGACCAGCGTGTCTGTACCGAAGAAGTCGGCAGGCGGCGTGTAGACATTTCCGTTGAGGCTACCGACTGTGGTGCCAGAAATCGTAGATAGCGTGTCGATCGAGGCAGTACGGCCTTCGAAGATCGTGTCATTCGCAATCACGTTTCCGTTAAGAGTTAGGGAGTTGTCCTCTTCAAGGCTGAGAGTGTCGTTGACTGCAACGGGTGCTGTCGGATCACTCACAACGGTCAACGAAATCTGACCAAACTCAATCATGCTCGGTGGCACAGTGGTGATACCGGTGACCACGTCAAAGAGCGGCGAATTCGCACTGTCTGCACCAGCAAAAGTGACCTGGCCTGGTGCTGTTGCAATCATTGGAATCGTTAGGACATGCTTGACTTCGCTTGGTCCCGGGAAGCCATTGAAGGCTGCGACCGATGCACCGGTATCATCAAAACGATCGGGATCGGTTTCCTCTGCGAAGGTTCGGAAGAACGAATAGAGATCGTTATATTCAACTGCGCCATTCGTGTCGAAGGCAGCTGAATTGTCAAATCCAATATCGAGGTAGGCAGCAGCCACACCTTCTGCTAGCGAGCCGCGAGTATCCTGAGTAAAGGTGCGAATTCCAAACTGCTGGCCTACCGTAACTTGATTGTTCGTGATGGGGGCGCCAGAGCTGTCAATGAAATCGTACGAGAATACGACCGTTGGCTGCGTTTCACCTTCTCCTGAATTCAGTCGGCTAATGATCATGAAGGCGTCGACTGGAGAGACAAACCCGTCGTTGTTCACATCTGGCGCGAAAGCAGAGATCTGCCCCGACTCGACATCCGGTAGTTCACTACCATCATTGTTGAGCTTGTTGATAACCAGCAAGGCATCCATCGGCGTGAAATAGCCGTCGCGGTTCGCATCCTCCGCAGCATGCAATAGTGTGTTATGATGCGGATGGAGAGCATCGAAGCCGAGGTCAGCAGCCAATAGCTGACGTCCTTCCAGATTTTCAAGCTCCAGCTTTCGCTGACGGTTTTCGCGAGCGCGTCGTTCGTTCTGTTGACGTTGGAAATGTTTTCCGAGTTGCTTTTTCATCTTTGCGCCTAGAGACGTGCAGAAGGACGGGAAGTAGTGAAAAAAACCCAGTTTGCTGTCTGATCCGGTACGAACTTTCACCGCAGCAGCTCTGGAAATCGACAAGGGGAGTTAAATACTCCGTCTGGGCTCTCAGTTCAGGTTAGTCAAGCAGCGGCCTTTTTCAATTCTGGTAGTCTGGGAGGAATGCGAAAAGATCCAATCCTGTCCGGTTGTATGAATTGCAAGGCCAGCTGGATATTAGAGCGTGCGGCGCGAACAAAGTTCCCTTGCAACCACAATGAAACTCAAGCTATGCCGTACCACCCAATTGGGGTGATCCGGTGGGCTCGGCCAGGAAACCCTCATCTTTATCGGCCTTTGAAGCCGTATTGCTTGCTTGAGGAGCGTGATTCCAGAAAGCCAAGTTGCTTTCACGTGTAGGTTCTATCGTTAAAGGCTGAGAATCTGCTTCACCTTCACCATCTTGCCCAATATCACCAAAGAACCGGTCAAAGTCGTAGTGTGATAATCCAGGCGATTCACGCAACTCTTCAGGGAGTTCGAACCCGGCGAATACAGGCATCGCAAAGAACTCGCCTGATCCATTGGCTTGGTTGTTAAGGAAGTTGATGACCCCAAGGGCGTCAATCGGAGAAACGAAACTGTCGCCGTTGGTATCGATGAATGGCGGAGGAACGAATCCGGTAAGACGTCGTGCTCCATTCGTGTTGAGATCATTAATAATGGTCAGAACATCGATTGGAGTGACATGAGAATCGTCGTTGACATCATTTTCATTGTTTGGGTTTTGCCATTCACTTGTCGTTGGACGGAAGCCAAAGTCGACGTCGGAAACCGCAGTGTTTGGTGAAACCGTTACAGTTTGCCGACCGTTGACGGGATCAAATGCTAAGAAGCTCCCTACGGGAGTGACTTGTAAGGTGTACTCTCCAGGGCTGAGATTCGGAAAAGCAAACTCTCCATGGCTTCCCGTTGTCATTTGTGCTTGAGGGCCATAGCGCAGAAAATCCAGTTTGATAGAAGTCTGCATATGCCCAGCAACGATGACGTAGGCAATGTCGGAAGAAGCACGAGAGACAGTAAGTGTTTCCACTTGGCCAGAGCCCAGGAAGGCGGTGGTATCACGAGCAACTAATTGCCCCGCCGTGTTGTAAGCCTCGATTCGACCGATCGATGTGCTGCTGGCTCCAATCACGTCGATCGAAACTTCGCTGGTAGGGTTCGAAAAGTCTACTTGGAGTCTTCGAGACGACGAGTTCCAGTTTGAGAGGTAGGATTTAGCGCCGCTAGAGTACACGTGAAAGATTTTGTTGCTGGTACTGGCCTGTGCATCCGGGAAAACGCCGACTCGTCCGTCCGTGTCGATTCCCAGGGAGCGTATAGTTACACCAGGTAGCTGTTCGCTGGTGAGTTGGCCGTTGGCGTAGTCATCCGGTTCAATCGTCTTCCGTGAATCGATGATATCACCCGCAGCATCGACAAGTTGTACATCCCAGAACGCTTGTCCATCTTCCCCAATGTCTCGCAGGCCACTCTGATTTTGATCAATCCAGGCAAAGCCGTTGATTCCGGCAACTTGGGTCGCGTCAGCGCGGCCCATTCGGCCCTGGAAAACATTACTCACAACAGTGGTTTGGGAGTCTCGAGCACGAATTTCAATTTCTTGTGCTCCGTCAGGAACTGGAATAGAAAGGTCCAGGTCTGCCTCGTAGGCGTCTGGCTGGGAGTGGATCTGCCAAGGTCCTTGGTCGAAACGGTACTCGATTTCACGGATTCGGTTCAACGTGATGTCATTGCGATTGCCGAAGGAGTTGATGTTCGGCAGGGTTTGGACTTTCGCCTGACCGATGAAACGGTAACTGGAGGTAGTTGTATCCAAGTAACCAGTTCCGGTCAGCGAGTGAGGCACGTCCAGGATATCGAAAATCCCATCGCCATCGGAATCTTGCCATCCAAGTTGAGCCAGCGTTGAGGGTGCAGAAGTGTTCTGAGCGAAGGCTGTGGTTAGCAAGCTGCCAGCGGCCATGATGCTTGGTTGCTGCTGGAAGCCAGGCTCCGGATTGTCGTGGGCGTTCAGGTTCTGTGTGTTGTAATAACCGCGGCGCTGTAGGTAATTACCTCCACCTGGGTATTCGTCTCGCGCCCAGAAGATATGCCCCAGTTCATGGGAGTATGTCGAAGCAGGGCGGGTCGAAGGTACGACCATGAACAATCCGCCCGCAAAAGCAAAAGCGCGTCGAAAGCTACCGTTGGGTGGGAATTGGCCGTCCGCATCATTAAAAGATGGGACCACCATGATCGTAAACGCCCAATTAGCATCATGCTTCTCGCGCTGCGCATGATTGAAGGCACGCATATTGGCTTCGAGGCTAAATCCGTTGTAGCCCTGAGAGCTCAAAAACTCCTGGACATACAGTGTGTAATCATTCGAGCGTCGATTGATGCCTTCGTATTGAGTATCAACAGGAGTTGTGGCAAAGGCGGTATCGATAGTGAAGTTGAGGCTGTGTACGCTGTTTTGATTTGCGAGCGTATCTTCCCACCACTGCATCCCCACATCGATGTCATTCAGGACACTTTGTATCTTAAGGCTGTTCCAATCTTCAGTGCTCGGGTCGAGTTGCCCGTTGCTCTCGAGGAAAACGGGAGTCACAGCCACATCCCCGAGCAGGAACTCGCCCAAGTCAAATTCGGTAGCACCGTAAGGAATGCTGGTCAAAACACGCCGTGTTTCCAACTGCTCCAAGCGAAGGGTTCTCGACTGCTTTCGGCGGCGACTAAAAGAATTTAGCTGACTGTAATTCATGGATGGCTCTGAACTGCCGTTGATTTTGATCTGGCTGGCGGGGGAGTGCCCCAAGCAATTTGTGCAGGGCTCCCATTTTGCAAAGGGAAGAAACAAGTTGCTGCATGCCACTAGTTTGGACTCTAAATCACGCAACTTGTTCCCTCAACGCGGCACAAGGCATTGGAGTGCGGAGCAGTTCACAATTGCAAGATCAATGCTGTAGGCTCGTTAGAATCGATACAATTACCATGAAAAAAAGGCTGCCAGTAAACGTGACAGCCTTTTGAATTGATTGAATTGGCCTCGTCGAGGCTATTGGGATCTGAGTGAATCAGATTCTAAAGTAGCTCGTCTGCCAAGTCGCCGTAGAGATCCTCGTCTTCCTCTTCTTCTTCCGCGTCGGACCAATTCAGCCCACTTGCGAAGCTTAAGTCCGCATCGGAATCCATGAGTGCTGAATCGACAATCGACTGCTCCGTTGAGCGGTGCGAACGTCGTTCGACGACTAGATTCTCAAGCCCGACTGCCCAGTCGCTGGCCAGAACCGTGTGCTCGGAACCAAAGTCTAGCTGAATGTCGGCACTTCCAAGAACACCAGCAAACTCACCTTCACCATTGCCCCCAAGGTTGTTGAGGTAGTCAATGATCTCGAATCCATCTCTTGGCGTGAGGAAGCCATTGCCGTCGACATCATAGTATGGAGGAGCATTTGGAGCCGGGAGGAATAGCTGTCCGCCTCCATTCAGATCCAACTCACGGATGACTTGAAGTGCATCGATCGGCGAGACGAAACCGTCTCCATTGACATCAAATCTGTTCAGTGGACTTGTGAATGGATTGGTGCCAATCGTGATGACATAGTCTTCCACCTCACCGTCGACTGCATCACCGATTGGTGAAGCGACCGCAGCCTGGTCAGAGCTCAATCGAATCCGAGCACCGGTTTCACCCGTCATGGCGTCCGAGGGAACGAGGAAGGAGACCGTGGTCGACGCATTAACTGTGTTGGGTCCATAGACTCGTTCGGTGTCTTCGAACACTCCGTCACCATCGAAGTCGACCCAGATCGAAGCGAAGGCCGAGTTTCCAGTGGTGTTCGTAACATTCAAGGTCACGTCGCCTTGGAAGGCTGCGAACAGGTCGGAGAAGACAACTCCGTCATCCAAATCGGCGTCAACCAACTTAGCGTCAGCGTCTACCGTGACTGTGTCGCCGAGGCTCAGACCTGTTACGACGGTGTGTCGCGGTCCACCTTGGGCGGCGGTCGATGCATAAGGATTGCCCAGGTCACCATAGTCGAATCCTTCGCCCATGAAGATCGACAGAAGGGTAGTTCCGTCATCTTGGTTTGGCTTCAAGGAATTACCGGCCATATCGCGTATAGGGCCGATTGGATTTGCGCCGGTTCCAGAGATGCCCTGGATATTTCCAACCACCAAGCGTGCACCGAATTGAGTTACCGTAACACCAGGCAAGTTCTGGCCTTCAATAGCGCCCTTCAGGATGCTAGCGACTTCGATTGAGGAGGCACCTACTGGGATTTCAACAGGGACTGAAGCCAATTCGCCTGGAACACCCGTCTGAGTCAAGACTGTGTTGGAAAGGGTAAGTCCGGTATTGCGATCACCGCCGAGTCGAACCAATCCGCCACCGTCATAACTCGGGCTCAAGCCGATGTTGGCACCGTCGATTGCTGTGACAAGTGCTGCTCCGATCTGGTCCGCAGTTGAATTGACGCTGAATTGAACCGGCACATTGCCCGCCAGCACGAAGCCGTTTGTATCCAGCTCGAATGTCACAGGAGCACCACTGCGATCAATCGTAAAGGTCTGCCCGTCGACCACGCCTTCCGGAACGCCAGCCGTCAATGGGATTTGCAGACCGAAGACAGTTTGAACGCCTGTCGCACCTGAAATGAGTAGACCGGTATCGTCATCTGTGATGGTCAGCGGTGTCGAGCTTTGAACCTGAACTCGGTTGTTCGACAATGTTGCATCGTAGCCCGCAGCAAGCAAGGCTTGTGAAATGCCGAGTGCGGCACTCGCAGTCGATGGCGTTCCACCGATGGAGACCGCAACGTTGCCAGGCGTCGTTGCACCATTGGTGTCAAGCTCAAAGGTCAGCACACGGAAGCCGTCGTCAAGTTGGAACGTGGTTCCATCAACGAGTTCTGCAGTCGTTCCATCCACTGTTGGGATGTTGAGCAAGTAGCCGAGTTCCGCTTCGAAAGTGGTTTGGCTGCCAGTGATATCCAGGATTCTGAATTGCTCACCATCGGTGTAGCCAGATCCTGCCGAAGCAACGATCGAGGACTCCGTCGAGTTGACGAAACGAATCGTGTAAACGCTTTCTTCTTGCCACACACCCGCCAGTGGAGTCAAGCGAATGATGCCGTTGGTCGAATCATAACCGAAGTTGTAGTCCAGACCTTCTACAAGCGGCACATCGTTGCGGAACAGTAGAACTGTCGCAGAGGTGACACTGCGATGGTCGATGCCAGTTCCAGGCGTCGGATCGCTAGGAGCGATTCCATCAATCAGACGAAGGTCAAAGTGGTTGAGCGAAATGTTGGTGAGTTCAACAATTGTCGTGTCTGGATTTGCATCCAAGCCAGCATTGTCGTTGTCCAATGGATTCTGAAGGACAACGGATGGTCCGACAAAGTCACCACGATCCTGAGATCCACGATCCTTAAATACGTTTCCGCCGAGGCCAGCAGGTGCTTCAACCGATGGATCATTGATTCGCAATTGGCCATTGATGTCGAATGTTGGAGCCAGGATTGGCGACCCCGGGATTCCCAGAGGCTGTTTCACGGCGAACAGTGAGGGGCGATCAGCCAAAGTATCAATCGACGCGTCAATCAGAGGCGAGCTTGGAGATGGATAGAAATTTCCACTTCCTGGGCTGACGAAGATCGGGATGTTCGGCTCAAGGTCGGCAGGGAATTGACCCAGCGTTGCACTGCCAGCCACATTGGCTTGGTTGTTCTGGAATACCGTGCCACCAATCACAGTGTCGTCACTGCTAACATCGACACTGATTCCGGTAGCAGTGTTGACAACAACGTTGTTTAGCAATGTCGCTGTAGCGTTGTTGGACAAGACCACCCCTTGGCCGCCGGGCGTCAAGACATCCGCTGCCACGGAAGAAATTGCTCCAACCGCGTCGATATCCGCACCGACCGAATCACCACTCTGAGCACCTTGATTGGCTAGGTCAGTCAGCCGCACGAATGGAATCCGCGAGATAGTCGAGAATCCAAAGGCATCGATGTCGATCGTTGGAGATGCAGCAGATGCGCGTCCTACGTCGACGTAGGTTACTCCATCGACACTCAGCTCAACGGCAACTTCCTCTGAGTCACCTACTTCGAAGATCATCAGGTCCGGGTCGGCATTGCCCGATCCAGTTAGGAAGTTGTTCGTAAATTCGAGAACCAATTCGCCACCACGGCCCAAGCTGACCACATTTTCATTGATCTGAGGTTCGCCAGTTCCGGTGTAATTCGGCGCGCCCGTTGCTTGGATTGGATCGTCCAAGCCCGGTATTGGAGGAACACCACCACCAATTGGGTTGTAAGACACAACATTATCAGCAAAGGCCAGGAAGCCAGTGTCAAAGACCTGACCACCTTCCACTGTTGGCTCTAGTCCAGTCACCTCATTGATCGTTCCGCCGACGATGGTGTT
>PKCQ01000201.1 GCA_002862265.1 Planctomycetaceae bacterium
GTGGCATGCTGATATTTTTGACCGAATTTCGTGCGGGTGTGCCTCCGGCGATTTGCCAATCCCCCGAGCGAGTTCTTCCCTCCTTCGATCTATCTGCCTGTGCAGCGGTCTCAATAATTTGAGGTGCGTTCTGACCGTCTTCCAGCACGATTGGCTGCCCACCGAGCTGAATGGTTTGGTCGGGGAAGAGCCTCGCACCCTCCAGAAAGCTTTCCACCGCCAAAGGATTCTTGCCACCTGCTATCCAACATTGACATGCCGCTCGAACGAGCTCCACACCGTACTTGGCTCGAGCCGATTCATAGGAGAGCAATTCGCGATACAGCTGCGCGGCCGCCAACGGTGAGCCTTTGCTAAGCCATTGTTCAGCCACGATCAGCTGTGCTTCGAAACCCGCATCCGTAGCTGCGTACAGTCGCAACACTTCGTGAAGAGCCTTGCGGTCTCCAATGGCTATGGCTGCATCTAATTGCTGTCTGGCTGTCACTCCAAACTGGATCTCAAGAACTGCCCTGCCTTTAGCGGACATGTTTCCGAGAAGCGAGAGAGCACGCTGTCTCATCGTCTTACGATAGTATTTGGGCGGGTTGCGAGTAATCTCGTTTTCGAGAAAGTAATCCTGGCCCCGGATATCCGCTGCCACGCGCACGTCCTCTACTCCAAGTAGGAGGGAAAGGAGATCGATCCCATCGGAATATCTCTCTTCCTCAAGTGCCTTCTGGCCTTCAGTCAGGAAACGCTGCAGGTTGCGAGGTGCCAATTGCACCACTTCCAGGTTGTAAGCTCGTGATGGAAACTGTGCGAGAAGTGTCGATCCGACAAGTCCTAAAATGCACGATAAGAATAGAGTGAGTCGGCGCGTCAGCATTTGCAGTCCTTTGACATTCATTCTGGTGGCTCGGAGAGAACGCGTTGAGCTATTCGATCAGCCGCGAAGCCAACGCGATCGCCGATCAGCCTCTTCTGCGTATCACCGAATATAGCCTAAACGGCAAGGTTTAGACACTCGAATGCAGGCTCGTTATCGGCCATCACTACGTTGATGTGCTGACCTTTGCCTGTACTCGGTCTATCTTTGATAGTCAGAGGAAACCGCACGGTGTAGACCTCATGAATCGCAGTCTGAAGCGTAATTCTGAAGTGCCGCTTTTTGGAACTTACCCTCCCGCTTGCGGGAGGGTTTGACGGAGACCAACGCTAGTCGTTGGTGCCCTCGTCCGGGAGGGCAGGAACCGCCCCTATCCGCTCGCATTACTCGCTACTCTCCCCAAGAAGAGTAGGTCGACCTCTGATGTTTGGGCTTTTGTAGCGTTTGCGCGTTACGCCCTGCAGCCTGCACAAGCTAAACGTATAGCCTCAGGTTCTGAAATAAATCTGCAACCTCGCCTCTAACGTTGCATCGCGTCAACGGGATCCATCACAGCAGCCATTCTTGCTGAGTATAAACTAGCCGTCAACGATTCGTCTTTCGCTGTGGCGAGCGTGACAAGGATCATCCAGAGAGATAGAAATAACATGATCGTCCAAGTCCATGCGCGCCTTAACTTGTACATAATCTCTTACCAAGGAAATTTACAAGGAATGCCGTCACGTAAGAAAGTAAGATCGCGATGCCACCGCCGATCGCACCGCTGATGGCTCCTTCGAAAATAAGCAAGTAGGTAACTTGTTTATTGCTTCCTCCGACCGATTGCATGATGCCAGTCTCTTGTGAGCGTTCCATCACCGACATGAGCATCATGTTGGATATACCGAACGCGTTCACAATAAGAATGACGAGTACAACTAACAAAAGCGTGGACCTCGAGTCGTTAATCTCTTTCATCAAACGTCCTGCAATTTGAGCATCGGAGTAGCTGTCAAGACTCTGCCTCTGTGGATCCCCCGTAAAGGATTCAAGATTTCCAACGTCATCAATTTAGACCGTTGCGGTTCGAGAACTTGTCCAATTCAATTCTTCTGCGATTGCACCTAAGTTTCGATGTTGCGGACTTACTGCCCTTCTCCCAAGTATCATGTCAGGATGGATACTAACCGGATCACTCGGATCTGGATTGCGGAAATCTCCGCGGATCGCGAACATGCCTGTGATTGTCCGGCGAACTCCAAGAACTAGAGGATGAAAAGAGTGCGCTCAGTAAGCGTTGGGCAGAAGAACACGACCGCTACGTCTTGCAATAACTACAAAAATCCGATCGCGAAGACTTTAGCTCTCAGCCTTGGCAAGCTTTTCTGCAGACGGCCGTTGAGAACAAATTCCCGCAGCAGGTAGCGGAAACTCTAGGAGTCCGTACCAACACAGTGATGGTCACCAAATTACGAGATCTGTCTAAGCTGCGAGAAAAAGCTTGCGGCATGCTCGATCTCTGAACGCATATACTTCTCTCAGTGGGATTCGCCAGAATTCCCATTCCGTTATTTCTTTTCACTCTAGACGAATCGCCTCAAGCAAGAGGTACACTGCACCGAGTGCTGCCGTTAGGCTGACGATGCAACAGGAACGACCATCAAAATTATAAAAAGGATGCTTCCGTAATCGCAGTTGCTGGATAGCATCAACGATTGCCAAGACGGACAACCCAACTCGCTTCGCCTCGACGATTAAGTTTGGAACCCAATAGGTCAGGTCGGTGAGCGCCGGGACGAACTTTTCCTGGGCATATCTTTCTCGGCGGAGCGCACATATTCGTGGGCTGCGTCCAGGAGTGGGAAGGTATTTCCGCAGCGAGAGGCTCAACGAACGCGTAATATTGTTCCGAGAGTGCACGAATCAATCGAATCGCAATTTCATCATTGCCCAGCGCTGGTTCAGAGACAAATGAAGTAAAGCCTCGATAGTTCACGACCATGTCACTCAGGATAACGAACCAAGATCCATCGAGGCGGATGTGGTCACTCTCGAATCCAATGTCGTACAGCTTAGGTAGTTTAAACTCCATTGGACGGCTCTCGAATCTCGGTGGCGGCAACAATCGGTCTGGTTGGTCGCGAAACTCCCGGCACGTTACGCCGATACGGCGCACACCGCCAATTAGTTGTTAACTCCGGTTTCTCCCAACGTCAGTGCGCGTCCACTTGCGTTTCGCCGCTAACTAAGTTGTTCGGCTGCTTCGGCAGTTTCGGTTAATTCGCAGCTTCTTTTGCTTCGTTCTACGCTTTGCTCTGCGTAGATTTTAAGCAAGACGTGAAGAATCAGTGGCATCCTTATCGGGCCGCTTTTTCGCAACGTTTACTTGATAACGAGTTAGCACGACGCTCTCTAGTAGCAATAATTCGCAAAACAGCGGACTCTTGAAGAGTCTGTTTCCTTTCGAAAGAACGAGAACAACGTTCTCATCATACTCGTAAGAAATGAGCTCGAAGCGAACCGGCCGCTGCTGCAAGTGCAAGTTGAAGCCACTTGAGTCAATTTCGAGTAATTCGAATTGATCCTTGGTTAGCGGAGCGCCCAGCATCGTTGCTTCGAGTGTTTCCGATGTTCCAGCCCTGTGTTGCAGCTGATTGGACACGTGAGAACCGAAGTCAGCTTTCTCCTTCGGTGCTGTCTTGTCGCCGGAGTCTTCTCCAAACACCGCTTAAGCTTGCAACAAGAAAACGAGATGAAAAACCCTCGCTGCGATTTCGCATGCTTTCCTTTGAGTCAAATTCAATACGCCACAGTAAATTGGAACAGTAACATGAAGCGAATTGCAGCAGACAAATCAGAGGTTCGCAAAATCGCAGGCAATCGGAGCGTCCCTCCGTTCTCCGAATCAGGTTAGTGCTCTTAAAAGCACTAGAAGCGGGTTGAACACGGAAATTAATGCCACAGCAAACACTAGAACGCCAGACAACGCGGCGAAAAATACAATCATTTGCCGTGCCGCCCCTCGAGGAACGAAAATGACGACGAGGAACGCTACCACTACGACCGTAGCGAACAATAGCTGAGTATAGAAGTTCAGCAGAAGTATCGCGGTACTAGGGAGCTCGATTCCAAACTCTTCAAAGAAACCGAGCAGTAAGCTTCGGCCAGTGAGTAACATAGCGAGATTCGCTATCCACACTCCAACTGCGAGAATGTCCATGGCCGTCGGGCGTCGCGAATCCGGCTTGCTTTCGGGTGTTTCGTAGGGATTGCTCTGATTCATTTCCATGGTTCTGCCTTGTTGTACCAGCTGTTGCCTAGCACCACGCCGGAAGGGCGGCAGAGTGCTGAAGCAACCCAGCTACGGACTGCAGCGAGATGGCATTCATTCTTGCGAGAACACTGCCCAAAGGGAATTCACATCGGAGTCCGAGAGTCCATTATCTAGACTGCTGGAGGACCGTGGCTGAGACCTCCCCCTTGGCGCTGAGCGAGATTGTGACGCACAAAGCCGGATTTAAGGGTTTTTCGCGGCTTTCTTTGCCCGAATGTCCGTTGACGAAATAATAGCAAAATTGATAATTTCGATCGTTCAATACCCGGACAGGTTCGATATCCAATCCATCTGAGCCTCGCTCCAACATTACTAAACGCGATGTGCCATTTGCTGAAGGCCCGATGTTGAGGTCTGTGCGTTCCAACGCATTGCAGGTAGATCCACAGAAAGAAAGATTTTCCGATGGAAAACGAGTTCGTCAAGAAACTCATTGAAGCTGGCGTTCATTTTGGTCACCGCTGTAGTAGGTGGAACCCAAAGATGAAGCCTTACATTTACGGTCGAAAGAATTCGATCCACATCTTGGATATCCGTGAAACGCTTCGCGGTCTACTCCGGGCTAAGAAATACTTGAATCAAGTCGCATCTGGTGGCAGTCTCGTCCTTTTTGTAGGCACGAAGCGACAAGCTTCCGACACCGTTCAGAAGCAAGCGGAACGCTGCGGTATGCCATTCGTATCCGAGCGTTGGTTGGGCGGAGCATTGACAAACTTCCGCACCATTCGCAATCGAATGGGACGACTGGAAGAACTTGAGGCGATCATCAACTCGGACGAGATCAACACTTACTCGAAGAAGATGCAGTCGGCTCTGAATCGCGAGTATCGAAAGATCTACCGTAACTTGAACGGTCTGCGAAGCATGAATCGTATTCCTGAGTGCTTGGTCATTGTTGACCCCACCAAGGAAAAGAATGCGATTCGCGAAGCTCAACGACTCGGCATCACCACTGTCGCTTTGATCGATACCGACTCGGATCCAGAATCCGTTGATCTACCGATTCCAGGTAATGACGATGGCATTCGTTCTATCGAGTTAATTCTGGAACAGCTGGCTGACGCGATCAGCAAGGGTAAGGCTGAGAATCCAGAACTGCAGAAAAAGGCTCAAGAGTCTGCTGCGGAGAAGCCAGCCGAAGCGGCTGCTGCGGGTGCAGAGGGCTAAGTCGCTCGCCGAGCGAGCGGTAGTCAACGCGAATTTCATTACAACCTGAACAGAGACGAGCTCCGGCTTGTCTCTTTCCACTTAGACACAACCACATCGTTTTTGGAAAAACAAAAGGAAGACAATGTCTATCTCAGCTAGTGAAGTTGCTGAACTACGGAAAGCCACCGGAGCAGGTCTGATGGACTGCAAGAAGGCCTTGCAAGAGTCCGGCGGCGACTACGAAGGTGCTTTGGACTACCTTCGCAAAAAGGGACAGAAAGTTGCCGCAAAGCGTGCGGATCGTGATGCGAACGAAGGTGTTGTCGTGACTATTTTAGATGAGTCTGGCAACAAGGGAGTCGTGATGGCTCTCAGCTGCGAAACCGACTTCGTTGCGAAGAATGAGGACTTCGTCGCCTTCGCCAACAAACTAGCCAACTTGGCTCTCGCTAATGGCGTCAAAGACAAGGAAGGCATTTTACCACTTGAGATCGACGGCACCTCAGTGAGCGACAAACTCGTCGAGCAAACCGGTAAGATCGGCGAGAAGATCGAAGTATCTGATTTGCAGGTGGTGGAAGGCGACAAGATTGCTTCCTATATCCACTCCGGTTCCAAGATTGGCGTTCTGATTTCCTACAAGGATGGTGGCAAGGACGGTGCAGATCAGTTTTTTCGCAGCATTGCCATGCACGTAGCGGCAATGAGTCCTAAGATCCTGCACTGCAATGAATTCGAGATGGAATTCGTTGAGAAGGAAGCAGAATCGCTTCAAGGACAAATCAAAGTCGAGAACGAAGATCGCGAGCGTTTGGGCAAGCCATTAAAGAACGTCCCTCAGTACGCGAGCCGAAAGCAATTGACTCCAGAAGTTATGGCCAAGGCAGAAGCCGACGTCAAGGCTCAGCTCGAAGCTGAAGGCAAGCCAGAGAAGATTTGGGATAAGATTGTTCCTGGGAAGATCGAGCGTTTTATCGCCGACAACACGTTGTTGGACCAAGAGCTTTGCTTGCTAAACCAGTTCTTCGCTCTTGATGACACCAAGACCGTCGAAGCTGCGGTTAGCGATTTTGCTGATGGTGCTGAGATCGTCGCATTCAGCCGTGTATCCGTCGGCTAGGCCGATCTGGCTAACGCTACGAGTGCAAGACAAAATTCAAGAACGGATGCCGTGCGGCATCCGTTTTTGTTTGGGCTCGAAAGTGAACAAATTCTGTTATTCCGAGTCTATCTTGGAATCAGGAATTATCAGAATGTGCCAGATTGATGACAGGCAGGATGCTTATTCCACTTGAATAACAAACCGGGGGCCGAGCGGCTGATTCATGTTAGATAACGTTCCATTTCTTTCCCACCAGCACAAGTCGTTGACCATTGAAGGTTACTCGCGCGCTGCCGTTCAGAGCTGCTGGCGAGTGCCAGAATTGCGTATGGGATTCGATCTTGGTGTGCAGCCTTGGGACTTTATGGGTACGCCAACTTGGGCGATCACTCACGGTCACCTCGACCACGTGGCGGCACTAGCTGTCTATGTTGCTCGGCGGCGGATGATGAAGATGGAGCCGCCAACGATCTACTTGCCTGAACAGATTCTTTCTAATGTTCAAAGTATGTTGGCGGCCTTTTCGCGACTTGACCGAGGGCGGCTACCTTGCAACTTAATCGGAGTTGAGCCGGGAGAAGAGATAGAGTTGTCGCGTGAGCTGATGATGTCTGTACACAAGACAACGCACACCGTACCAAGCGTTGGTTTCATTGTCTGGGAACGTCGAAGGAAGCTGAAAGCCAAGTATCGAGACTTGGAGGGCTCTCAGATTCGCGATTTGCGAATGTCGGGTACCGAAGTGAGTGAAGAAACCCGGATGCCTATCCTGGCCTATACTGGGGACACCAGCCCTCCAGGCTTGGACAACAATCCCGATATGTATCAAGCACAAGTGCTGATCACTGAGATGACTTTTGTCGCTTCGCAGCACCGAAAAGATAAAATTCACAAGCATGGCCACATGCACTTGGATGACATCATTGCCCGGCAAGACAAGTTCGAGAATGAACTCGTCATCATGGGGCATTTCAGTGTTCGCTATAATACCAAGCAGGTGCAGCGGATGGTCGAAAAGAAGTTGCCCGACATGCTTGAGGGGCGATTGAAGTTATGGCTTTAACGCGAAGATTTTGCGAAGCCAGGAAAGTTTTTGTTTAACGCGCAGCCGCAGACTCCGGTTTACATTTTCAATGTGTGTTCTGGCTGTTGTGCACAAGACTCGCTGGCTTTCGTTTGGTGCTAGCATTGTTGGCAGAAAGTGCGAGTGTCGAGCTACGCTTGACGCTGCCCTTCGGCAACGGCTGCCACAATATCCTCAAGATTCTTTTCGGGCTGCCAACCTACGAGCCGTTTTGCCTTCTCGATGCTGGGCACACGTCGCTGCATATCCTCAAAACCGTCACCATACACCGACTCATAGCTCACGCTGTGAATGTCAGAAGAGCTGTTTGTCCACCGAATGACTCGCTTTGCTAGTTCGCCAATCGTGACTTCCTCTGTAGCACCCAAATTGACAACTTCGCCACGAGCTTCCTCGCAGTCCATCAAGCCGACCAATCCACGCACTACGTCCTCAACATGGCAAAAACAACGCGATTGCTCGCCATCTCCGTGCACAACCAGTGATTCCCCGGCGAGAGCATTGGCGACAAAGTTGGGAATTACCATTCCATACTGTCCGGTCTGTCGCGGTCCAACGGTGTTGAACAACCTCACGACGACCACGGGAAGACGGCTTGATTTCCAATAGGCCATGGCCATAAATTCATCCAAGGCTTTGGCACAGGCGTAAGCCCAGCGATGTTTCGTAGTTGGGCCAGCAAGTCGGTCGCCATCTTCCTCAAAGGGCACTGAAGTCGACTTGCCGTAAACTTCGGAAGTCGACGTTAGCAAGACGGGCTTGCGATAGCGATTTGCCTTCTCAAGAACGATCTGCGTGCCGGTAACAATTGTGTCGATAGTCTCAACTGGCTTCTCCATGATGAGCTTCACGCCAACAGCCGACGCGAGATGATAAACCGCGTCGCATTCACCAACAGCTTCATGTACTAGATCTGGATCGGTGACACTCCCGATCAGAATTCGAAGGTTCGGATTGCTTTCCAGGTGCCGCACATTGCTGATCTTGCCTGTAGATAGATCGTCCAGCAGTGTGACTTGTTGGCCAGCACGAAGCAAAGATTCGGCCAAATGAGACCCGATGAAACCGCAACCGCCTGTGATCAGATAATGCATGACCTACTCAACTTGCTCTCAGCCCCGAAGCAAAAGACGCGACGCTGGAAAAATGCGCAACTGTAAACTTGCCCGCCATTAATACACGCGTTCCACAGCCTCTCAAGATAGAGAAGAGTTTCCATCTTGCCAATTAGGAGCTGGAGAGGCTGTCAGATCTTCTTGAGGCAAAAAACGAATGTGGCGATTAACGCGAAAGCGATGGTATTGAAAAGCATCGAGTAGCCGAGCTCAGCTCCAATCCAGCCCAGAACCGGAGCGCCGAATAGAGCTCCTAGATCTAATGTCATGAGCGCCAGTGCAGATCCCGTTCCGCGATACTCATGCGGAAAAGACCGAATCGTCAGCGAAGTCATCGTGTGAAACATCAGGCTGTGCCCGAGCCCAGCAAGCACGGCTGGTATTGCCAGAAAACTGACTCTCTGTGGACCCACTAGTGAAAAGCTAAACATTCCGAGCGCCATCACGCATAGACCGATGAGCAGAACAACTTGCGGACCAATTTGTTCTGGGAGTCTTCTCAATCCGACGCGGAATATGATTCCGACCGAGGCGTAACAGATGAAAAAGAACCCCACTTCAGACCAACCGGCCAAGCGCAGGTTGAGATCGTCGACGAAATTCACGAGGAATGCGAACGGCACAGTCATGCACACGCCGAATACGAAATCGACCAGCAAAATTCGACCTGGCCAGTACTCCCGCGCGATATGCACGAACTGACTCAGTCGCAACGAATGTACCGCCGGCGGTCGAGCCGGCGCTTTCAAGAAGTAAAGCATGATCCCCGGCAAAATGTTGGCAGCAGCTGCGACGGCAAACAAAGTTAAGAAGCCACTTCGCTCGCGCGTTCCATCGCCCAGCAGAAGGTCTCCCAGGTAAGGGCCGACCAACATGCCGAAAAATCCGCCCACTCCCAGAATGCCAATCGCCTCAGTTCTTCTCTCCTCTGGTGCAACTTGCGAGACATAGGTCAAGCTACTTGCAAAAACAATCGCCGCTCCCAGCACGTTGCACGATCGAATGAAATAGATCGCGAAGTTCAAATCAGGCAGAAAGCAGTTTGCCGATGTACTGAGTGAAAAGACTAAGTAGCCCATCCACCAAGTGGTTTTTGCACCGAGTCGATTGATGAGCAAAGCCATCATCGGCCGCATGATAATACTAGTGGCCACACACACACCGGTGATCCAACCGACTTGCTGTAGATTGCCTCCTAGGAACTCAATCCACCGACCGTAGTGGGCCATCAATGTATTGGCGATGACAAAGATGGTCTGACTCAAGAAAGCCAGGGCGAAGTTGCGGTCATAAAGTTTTTCCGATTCGGTCTGCCCGGAAATCTTCGAGCGAGAGATAGGCTCTGAGAGGTCGGTTGCGGGCTGTAGCTCACAGGATGCCATGCGGTGGAGTCGAATTGCTGCGTGGGTGAAGAATTGGCGTTTAGTCAAGCGAACAGAGGTAGCGAAGGCAACTAACTACCGAAACCATCTATGAACTCCATCGCCCTTAGGCTACCTCGTGACGTTCTTTCACACCACAAGAAATTCTTTAGCCATTGATTGCGATGCAATTCCGTTGCGCGGGATGATTCGGACTATTCATTTTTTCCGGCAGATAAACTCCTCGCCCAGTTCAATCGTATAGCCGTAGCTCTGCCAGTGCTAAAAAGTATGTCGAGACTGGACATGTTGCTCACAAGAAATCCGCGAACGCAGGCTAGTGTAAGTCTGAATCAAAGACTCGAACTTTCTTCCAGTTTGCCTTATTGCTTTCGATGAATCCCAAATGTCTTGGTTCGACTTGGTACCGATCGTGGGCTTCGCGATCGACGAATACGGTATGCAGACTGACGTGAAAGTCGTGATCGTTGACTTCGCGACGCAATTCGGGATTCAGCGTGCCAACTGCAAAGTATTCTAGACCCTCGTGGTTGTCCAAGTGCTTCTTGCACTGGCTGATTTGATGTTCGATCTTTTCATCCGAAGCATCTTCTAGTTCAAAGTAAACCATGTGAGCAATTTTCATCTAATCTTCTC
>PKCQ01000666.1 GCA_002862265.1 Planctomycetaceae bacterium
TAGCAAAGGATGTGGACGAACACCAGGGCCAGTCTCAGTTTCATGACTATCTAATGCCCCTGGTATAGTCTCTCCTGATTCGACGAGCTGGAGGCCCATTGGTATTTTGTATCTTCCTGTTGAATGCGAATATCCGATACCTGTGAACTTCGTCGACTTGGGATCGCTCAGGTAACACTGGAAACCTAACTTTTCCCATTTTATCTCAGCATCTTCACGCCATATCCTTGTGTGTGTGCTGGAATTGCAACCTTCGTCCAGGATAGCCCATATACCTGGATGTTCGTAAGGATTAACGTAGTCGAGAGCTGCAAGCTCATCCGGCTTTTTCGTAAAATCCACTGGCGTGGGCGCTTGTCCGACTTCTTCCAACGCTGGCATGTCTTCATCCGTAGGACTGTCTTCTTCACAATTCGTGGCGACCATGGCAGTGTTCACGGTCACTTTTGCAGCTTCTGCATTTCTTTTCAAGATTTCTTGTCCAGCTGGAGAAGCCAACGGCGAGGCCATGCCTCCGTTACGATCGACGATCCACAAGTCATCCGCGTAGGAGAAGACGATCTTGTCTTCGCTGATATCTGGATAGCGGATCATTCCGGCAGCCGGATTTTGATCGGCAAGAGCTACTTGCGACACGCCGAACAAGCTGGTGGAGCAGCTCGCGACGGCTAGCAGGACGCGACGAAGGTAAGAAAATGATATCGACATTCAGTAATCCTTGGTGTTAATCCTTGGTGTGAGTCTTAGAGAGCTCCTTAGTAACGTTGCAGCCCCCAAAATTGTCAAGCGATGTTGCCTGCTAGCTAATCTTTTTGAAGCGGGCCGGTGGATCGAGGCCTGCAAGTCCTGGGTTCGAAGAATCTTGCCTTTCGGTAAACTTGACCCGGCCGTTGGGCAGGGCGAAGATTGAACCTTACCCCACGTGTTGCCGTTAGATAAGTTTTGTGGCGAGGTATTAGTGATGAATCTAGTTTGGAAAGGGTGCGTCTCCCGAAGTGCACTTCACGTTGCGTGGTGCTGCCAACATTTCCACTCACGTGCGAAGCACCTGGCTCCCGACTTGCGTACGGCTGCTGACTCGTATTGTGCTGCAGTGACCGGAACACCAGCCTGGAACCAATGGTTTGTGGCTGCAGCATTTGAGAGCGCCGAGTGGCGAAAACTACTCGCCGAATTCCATTCGCAGTATCCGGACTTTGGCGAACAGATAGCTCTGCGTTGTGGCCCCATTCAGCAAATGTGGGAAGCTCAGGGCCCCGGTCTGATGTCGCAGCTGCGAAGCATGATTGGGCTCGAGCATCTCCCAGAATCAGCTAGCCTGTACTTGGTTCAGCCCGTACTAGGGGGCGCCGGCATGGCTTATCAAGCTAACCCACCCGCTATGCACCTGGAAGCCGTCCTTGCCAATGAAGATCCGCGTTTGCCAGAAACGCTACGGCTCGCTTGGCTGTACGCACAAGTCGCCTGGAACGCACAAGTGAGCCACGTCGGTACACGGGCTGCCGACTCACTAACTCCGCCCGGCGCTTCGTTGATTCCGCCAGTCTTGGCTGCTGCAGAAGAACTCGGACTAACGAAGTGCTCTCCCGAGCTCACTCACGCCGCACTGCAGCGTTGGATGCCGCTTGAAAATGAAGTGCTCGTAAGCAAGACGCCAAACCTCGCGGAGGACCTTTGGAATCGATGGTCACGGGGAGACTGGAAACCGGATTGAAAATTGTGGTAAGGGAGTCCAATGCATCGGTTGATCCACCAATCAAAAAAGCCTCCGGTAATCCCGGAGGCTTGATAGCTAATCCATCTCAACTGAACAGTGTTTACTCTTCGAAGACTCGCATTGCTTCGTCGAGCGTGTACTGGAGGTAGTCGTCGACTTCACCTTCGAGCACACCTAGTGCGGTTTCGATAATCTCGTCGCTTGGTTCCATGAAGGTCAAGGCACGTACGGCTTCAAGACGCACTCGAGGATGCTTGTCGGCAACACACTCTTTCAACAACTTCAGCGACTCTTGGACTCCGTCCGTCCAGAATGACAAAACACGGACGGCGGCAGCTCGAGCATGATGGTTGTCGCATGACAAAAGCTGCTTGAGCAGGTCTTCGTTGACTACATTCTGCGTCTGATGAACCCACAGGCCTTCGAGAACGTGGTGCAAGTAGTCCTCACCCGTCTTGTCCAGGCCGCTTAACCATTTCTTCGTGGCAGCAATGACATCTTCCGTCTCACGAGCCGCTAGCTCTCGGCGAACGTTGTAGCGAATACGATCATCCTTGGACTTTAACAGGTCCAACAAGTCGGCAATGGGCTCACCGGTGATCTTCGGCACATCGACCAAAGGTCTCGATGGGTAGGTCACTCGCCAAATACGACCATGCGAGTGGTCGCGGCTTGGGTCACGTAGATTGTGCTGTAAGTGACCGATCAAAGCGTTGTGCCAGTCGACGATGTACAAGGAACCATCTGGAGCAAACTGCACATCGACAGGACGGAAGTTTCCGTCTTCGCAGTAAACGATCGGATCGACTTCTTTGCCTTTGAAGCCAGAATCTTCCTCGACAATCTTATGATTGAGGATCACACGCTCACCAATGCAATTCGTAACAAGCCAGTTACCGTGAGCTTCAGGCGGGAAGTGAGTGCTGCCCACAAGTTCGCATCCGCCAAGTGGTCGGATTCGTTTCGGGTAGAACGTGGGGAATCGATACTGCGGGTCCCCACCCGTTTCCTTGGCCAGTCGGCGGTGCTGCGATCCGCCCGGGTGCTTGCTGGGGTAATCTATCTTGCCTGACAAAGGAGCCGCCCAGTAGCTGAATCCAGGTGATGCATCGCCAATGAAGTCTTGGCCCCAGTAATCGAAAACGTGGCCCCAGGGGTTGGCGAATGCAAAGTTAACGTGCACGCCAAACTTCTCGCTCTTCGGATGATAGCGCCAAATGCCTGCTTCATGTAGACGGGTCAAACCATACGGACTTTCGACCTGCGAGAACTTGAAAGTGCCTTCTTGGAAGTACAGATTGCCACCCGGACCAAAGGTGAAGGCCGCGATGCCGTGGTGTGAGTCAGCACTATCAAAGCCAACCAACTTGCGAATTCGCGTGTCGGACTGCAAGTCACCGTCTTCGTCAGTCAGAAATAGAATGTCTGGTTGTTGGGCCACATAAACTCCGTTACCCGCGATTTTAAAACCAGTCGGCTGGTGCAAGCCATCGGCGAACACGTCACACTTGTCAGCCTTACCGTCTTTGTCGCTGTCAGTCAGCACCAACAACTTATCGTTGAGGACCGACTTCGGCTTCCAGTGTGGATAGGATTCCATCGTGGCAACCCAAATCCGGCCTTCGTTGTCAAAGTCGATCGCAACCGGGTTCGCCAGTTCAGGAAAATCTTCCTCAGATGCAACGAGTTCAATCTTGTAGCCAGCCGCTGTCTTGAAGAGCTTTAGCTGTTCCTCAGCGGTCAAGTAATTCAAGGAACCAAGTTTGCCAAGCTTGGCCTGCTCGTCATCAGGACCACCAACATTCGTGCGAGGCTCGATAAAGGGCAGGGTATTGCTATCGTCGGCTTCGGCAGGCACCTTGCCACCTCGCGCCAAGGTCCAAATCCGAGCATCTCGGTTGGCAGCCATTTGATCCAAGATGGCGCGCTCACGCTCCATCACGTCTCGGTTGTTGTACGTCCCGTCGGAACCAGCCAAGCCGCGGTCGCCGTAGATCGAGAACCCGTTGACGGCTCGATAGCGATGCCACCAGTGGAAGTTCTTGTCATCGATCTCCGTCTTCAACTTGCTGACGACCAAGTCATCCACTTTGCCTTTGCATTGACCGAACAGGCCATTCATCAAAATGGGAGCAAGTTGCTTGTAGCCGGCATCATTAAGGTGACAGCCGTTGAGCGTCAAACGATCGTCCGAGTTGTCGAGCATGTCCTTGGTCGGTGCGTGCAGATCGACAAAGCCAACACCAGTCAACTTTGCGGTGCTCTTCAAAGCCGCTGTGTACTTGGCCAAGTTCTTGTTTTCCGCCTCACCGCTGGGCAAGTTTTTATCGCCAGTGTTCTCAAAGGCAATGGGAGAAACGAGCACAATCCGCGGAGCGCCTTTGCCGTTATAGTCGGCAGACTTGGTACTCTCTACAAGCTTACGAATCTCTTCTTTGAAATCCCCCAAGCCGTCATCGCCTGCGAAGGACTCATTGAAGCCAAAGAAGTACAGAATCACCGTTGCACCAGAGTGCTTCAAGTGCGATTCAGGCGATCCAAAGTTTTTAGAGCGAATTCGTAATGAAGGCTCATCACCTGGGAAGCAAAGATTGCGAACTGTTAGATCAAGATCCGGAAATTCGTTGTGCAGAAGCAACTCAAAATAGTTGTGATGCTGCATTCGCTCGCCGAGCTCGTTGCCGACCAAGCAGATGTGGTCGCCTTTCTGTAGCTTCAATGCCTGGGCTTGAAGCGTGGAAATTGGCAATGCGAGAAGGCAGCAAAACAATGCGAAAAAGGCACGCAGTTTCATTGTCTCACCATGGTTGTTGGGGGAAGGAAGGCAGTCGAAAATCACAAAGAAACCTTATGCTTCACACGTCGCAGCAATTGCAAGACTACCGACGCACTATTTCCGACTCAGGCACGATTCTATCAGCCAAATTTTTCGATGCGAGTTCTACGCTGCGATCGGTGGGATTTTCGCTTGTAATTCGAGTGCTTACCGTAATTGAGCGCAGCAACGAACGAAAATGCCACAAACCTCTATCCGTTGCCTGATTTCGGTCCGAGTAGACTACAGCTTGTAGAAGATTGTCTTTGTATTAGTCGCCCATGCTGGAACCCTTGTAAGACCTGCAGTCCGAGCAAGCCAGCGTTATCGATTGGGACTTAAACGATGTTTCAAGGCAGCGAGACTTCAGCTCCGACGGTGTAACCGCAAACCATCGAATCTGAGAACAACATACCTTGGACGAATCACGGAGAATCCGCCTTGGAATTCCAGCTGACTTTGCAGCCCTTGCCGAAGTCATGTTTGACGCGGTGCGCAAAGGGAAAAGTGAATATACCGAGGCCCAACGCGAAGCGTGGGTACCGGAAATTCGAAGCGGTGAGATGTGGGCGAATCGCTTGGCAGCCCAAGATCTCTTTGTCGCTGAAGACGAAAAACAAATCGTCGGATTCATGAGCCTCGCCGACGAAGGCTACGTTGACTTTGCGTACATCCGACCAGCTGAACAGGGCAGCGGACTGTTCCGTCAGCTCTACGAATCACTCGAAAAACATGCTATTTCCGTTGGCCTGCAACGCTTATGGGTTCACGCCAGCCTCATGGCCCAGCCAGCTTTCTCAGCCATGGGATTTGAGATTCTTGAAGAGCAAAGAGTCGAAATTGGCGATCAGACTCTTCGACGCTTTGCACTCGAGAAGTGTCTCTAGCAGCCTTTCCGATGTGTGGACCTCGAAAGGTAAAAACCAGTTTCTGCCCAAGCTCAAGCTGCAAAAGAGACTCCTTTGAAACTCATCGGCGATTCGATGAGTAGTACGCCTTATGGATTCGCTGGCTGCTTGGTGTGGCTTCTCGCTGCTCGACAGGCAAGAAACGGAACTGCAGTCTCAGATCGAAAAGACAAACCACGGTTGTTTGCAACCGAGCTTGCTATTGACGCGTTTCGAAAACAAGAAGAGCGATGCCCAGAATCGCTCGAGAAGTTCGCCCCGGTTATTTGCCCAGCATTCTCGTCGATCCTTTGTCACCATAGGGAAACACGCCCAAAATGGAATGAAGTGATGACAGGGCAATACTTATTTACAGCGTGGAAGCTGATGGGGTTGCCCAAGAGCACGTGACTTTCGTAAATTGGAACGCGACGTTTGATGACCTCCTACTAGGCCGTGGAGTCCAAGCGCGTTTCAAGCTATTTCGAGGCTGAGACTCCTACCTCAGCTGCAACTCAGCGTACTGTGGAAAGTTAAGAAAGACCGAAAGAATCTGGCCGGCGGTGGATTGAATGAGCTCTCGTGTGGCGGCGGCTTCGCTGTTGTAGTGAGAAAGCTTCCGCTGAAGACTGGAACTTTTATCCGGCTCTAGACCCATCTTCTCAAGTGTCTTCTGGACTCGCTCTGCTGCGGCGAATTGTTTCTCTAAAATCGAAGTGCCGCGAAAAGCATCCAACGCCAATTGAAATTGCTCACCGTCTTCCATCGCTACCTCGCGTGTATCCACGCGCGTAGCGACATCAACCTCGACTCGGCGATAGTGCGAGGAGAGTTCTTCCGCCAGCTCTTGCCAAGCTGTGGCTGCGTTCGCACGAGATGCGTCGATGGTGTTGTAGCTGGCTAGCGTGTAGCTGACTAACCCACCGAGAATGACCAGCAAAGAGATGACGACGTACGTCACTTTGGGACCAGAGATCGCTGAAGGCGGAGTGGTACTGGATTCCTCAGAAGCTGTCATCGATTCAATTTGCGGTTAGAGGAATGAGACGCTTCTAGCGTGGGCTTCGGTTGGACATGGGGTTAGGTCACGGGATCCGTCAAGGATGTCGGTTTGCGACTCTAGCAATGGTAGGCAATCGATACGAAAAGTAGGCTAGCCCTTTTACGGACCAAGATTGCAACGTAAACTGACACGTTCTGGCCGATTGAGGACAACACCCTTTGGGGACGTTACAGTGTTTGCAGCAAGGCAAGGGTGCCAAGGCCGTAAAAGCTGTACTCGACGTCGTCACCGGGATCATACTCGAAGCCTCGAAAGCCGCCAGTAGCCTGCTGCATGCTCTCCACATACTGCTGAACCCCCTTGGTTGAAATAGTCTCGAGACGCTCGACATCTGCCAAAGTCACGCATGCGGTAAAAGTACTTAACAAGTCGGATAGGGGAATGCGCGTATTCGCCTGAAAGCCACCTTCATCAGTTTGAAGCTCAGCCAAGAACTCTGCGGCGTCTTCCGCCACCACGTCGTGCAACTTGCCCAATATTCGTAACGCCCCCATGGCAGCAGCGGTTGGATTCGCGCCTGAACGCTTACCAACACGGATCTCCAGAAAGCCACCGTCATCCTGCTGTTGACTCATCAAAAAGCTGTAAGCTGCATTGGCTTCGGGACAGGGTCGCTCGATGAGCTCCAAGCAGAGCAAAACCAAAAACGTTTGGTAAGTACTACCAGTACGTCCTTCGAGACTCTTGCTAAATCCGCCGTCATCTCGCCGCAAAGTATCGAGTAGCTCTGCCAGTCGCTTTTCCCAGTCTTCTTGAGCTCCTTTGAAAGCATCTAGCGAGCAAGTCGCTTCTAGCAGCTTGACCGAGTAAACGAGTGACAGAAGATCAACAATTCCCTCATGCGAGTGCATCCGACTGCGCAAAAAATCCGCACTGCGTTGCGCGACATTCCCGTTCAGCAAACCAAGAATTGCCAAACTGCGTAAGGCAAAGCTAGTGTAGTAAATATCACTTTCGCCCTCGCGCCCCGCCCAGCCTCCATCGGCCCGTTGACGCGTCACAACGTATTCGCCATGCAGCTTCTGCGTTTCGCTCGGAAGCTGCGCCGCACCAAAGGTGAGACGAATCATCAGTCGTGCTAAGTAGCCCAGTTGCTCTAGCTCTTCCATCAGGCCGCTCTATGAACAATCGGATTTCGAGGATTATCACTCAAGTGCATCGCAACAACAGACTTCTCACCCTTCCACTCTATCTTGTATCGCGGAAGCAACCCTGGTGCATAGAAGAGATACATAACCGGCAGAACAGTCATTGAAAAGCTAGCGCTAGCGGCGAGCAGCAAGCGTGCTGGACGATGACCATCGGAAAAGTTATCAGCCAAGTAGGCAAGGAAGGAGATTCCACCGGCTGGCAAGATTGCGTAGATGACAAAGTCGATGAACATCATGTACCTGGTTATTTCGGTATCACGATCCACCAAGAACGGAATGTAGAAGAGAACCGTGGCCAACAGTGGCGTTAACAAGAGTGCTCCAAGAACGACCAAAACTCGATACCAGCCGCAGGCCGTATAATAGGATCGGTGGATCATGCGTCCTCCTGGGTAACAACCGGCAAGCCCAAGTACAACGCCGACAACTTCAATCAAGTTTTCTTGCAAGTACAACATGAAGCGCCATCGCAAATCACGACTTAATTGTCAATTAGATACGGTAAGAGCTTAGAGCGTAGGTCAGCTGGGATGTCCACGGACTTCAGCGGCTGGTCCTTTGCAACTTGACAGCACACGGCAACGATCTTGCCTGATGCAATTTGCTTTTCAACATGTTGGAAACCGAAGCCAAACTCAACGCTTTTGGAACCTAGCTTAAGCAGACTGAGCTTTATGTGAAGCACATCTTCGAATTTTGCGGCTCCCCGAAAGTCACATTCTACGTGAACACGAGGCCAGCCCAGATGAAGGCCTCCACCCATGGGCTGCATCACGCTTGCCCCCAGATGTCGCCAGAAAGCGTGCTCTGCCTGCTCCATGTAGCAGGTGTAAGCCGAAAAGTGCACGATGCCGGCAGCGTCGGTTTCGCAGAATTCGACTCGTCGCTCAAAAGAAAAGACTTCGGGCATCAGGCATTTGCAGGTTCGAGGAATATGGCGATTGCGGAAGGAAGCGAACGAATTATTGCGGGCGAACTAGTCGCAGCTCAATTACGCTTTTGCCCCGCAGCCCTGGACGACAAAGCCACACATTTTAGCCTGCGAGCCCACACATCGCGTGTCGCCCGGCGCTAACGTTTTCTGCTTATATCCCTAAGGAATTTTGCGCTACCAGCGGAGAAAGCGGGCTACACGTCGAGGTTACGGACCTCTAAGGCGTGCTTCTCGATGAACTGACGCCGAGGCTCAACCTTATCGCCCATCAATACACGAAACATCTCGTCGGCCGCAGCAGCGTCGGTCATCGACACTTGAACTAGGGTTCGATTGTCACGATCCAAAGTCGTTTCACGAAGCTCTTCAGGATTCATTTCGCCCAATCCCTTAAAGCGAGTGACTTGCATGCCTTTCTCGCCAGCTTGACGGATCGCCGACAACAAAGCTCGCAAGTCATCCAAGCCCGTGCGATTCTCCTCACGAACGAGGTGGAACTTCGATTCCGTGCTACCTGTCTTTTGCTCTGGGATTAAATCACGAATCGAGTAGCCGTACTCGGAGAGCAGCCTCAAGCCAGCATTGATGGTTTTGACCTCGTGCATTTCGACGACACGAGCAACGAGACGTTCATCAACCTCTGCTGTTTCACCATCCTGCTCTTCTTTAGCGCCAGCCTTGCCTTCCTGAACCAAGTTCTCGCGTTCAATGAACTCGTCCATCGATGCCCTGGTACCAAACCAGTGCATATCATTGCCTACGGTAACGAGAAATACGGGAAGATTCGCCGAATCACCTTCCATTCTGTCAGCGTGAGCCTTCAGGCTGATACCACGGCGCTCGAGCGCGATCAAAGCATCCTCCATCGACGCCAGGCACTCACACAGCTTTCGCATTGTCTCGCCTTCGACTTGCTTCTGATCATCCGACTCTAAACTGCAGTCCGCAAGACCTCGCTCAAGCAGCTGAGTCTTCATCTCCTCCTCCGTCTGGACGTAGTAGCGAGTATTCTTACCTCGCACCACACGGAACAAAGGTGGCTGCGCCAAATAGACGTGACCACCAGCTACAAGGTGATACATCTGGCGATAGAAGAAGCAGAGCAATAAGGTGCGAATGTGCGAACCGTCCACATCGGCATCGGTCATGATGATGACTTTGTCATAACGACGCTTGGCAATATCTTGATCCTGGCCGATGCCGCAGCCGATCGCCTGGATCATGCTCTGCACTTCTTCGTTGGCCAGCACCTTATCTTCTCGACTCTTATACGCATTGATGATCTTACCGCGAAGCGGCAGGATCGCCTGGAACTCACGAAACCGACCGCCTTCTGCACTTCCGCCGGCTGAATCACCTTCCACCAAGTACACCTCGCACTCTTCCATTTTATTGCTAATGCAATCCCGAAGCTTGCCGGGCAGGCCGCCACCGCTAAGTGCATCCTTTCGCTTACGCAACAAGTCCTTCGCCTTGCGAGCCGCCTCTCGGGCCTCGCAGGCGAGAAGGCCCTTGCGGACGATCGTCTTGGCGTTGCGAGGATTTTCCTCCAAATACTTCGTCAGCGCTTCACCGACTGCACCGCTAATCACACCTTCGACATCGCTGTTGCCGAGCTTGGTTTTGGTTTGGCCCTCGAACTGCGGATGAGCAACACGAATACTGATAATAGCGGTAAGTCCTTCGCGGAAGTCATCGCCCGTCGGGATTTGATCCTTGAACAGACCTTCCTTCTTGCCATAGTTGTTCAATGCTCGAGTGAGCGCGGAGCGGAAGCCAGACACATGCGTCCCACCTTCGATCGTATGAATGTTATTCACGTAGGACTGAACCGTCTCGGTGTACTCAGTTGAGTACTGCAGCGCGATCTCATAAGGCACTCCATCGCGTTCGTCGGCAATGAGAAGCACGTCGGAATGCAAAGCGTCACTAGCGCGGTTCATGTGCTTAACAAACTCTACGATACCGTCTTCGTAGTAGAACTCATCGCCTTCATCG
>PKCQ01000258.1 GCA_002862265.1 Planctomycetaceae bacterium
GCCGACCGGCTTGGCGATCTGGAAAGATGGCGCGGTAGTCACGGTTGCCGGTGAGCTCCTCTTTCTGCGGGATACGAATGGTGATGGAGTTTGCGACACGCGCGAGCAGTGGTTGCGAGGCTTTGCCGAGCGCAATGAGCAACTTCGAGCCAATCATCCGACACTCGGCGCCGATGGCTGGTGGTACATCGCTTGCGGTTTGCGAGGGGGCAAGGTTGAGTTGGGCTCAGATATCCAGCCGGCGAATTCGGCTCAGAAGCCGCTGGAGATTGGCAGTCGCGATATTCGCTTCAAACCGGAAACCGGTGAAATCGAAGCCATCACGGGACCAGCTCAGTTTGGGCTGACGTTTGACGAGCTCGGAAATCGGTTCTTCTGCAGCAATCGAAACCCGGCGGTGCAAGCTCTACTCGAATCCCCGCAACTGTCAAATAATCCTCTAGCTGGAATCCTGTCACCCAAAAAAAACGTCATCCCAGCCGGCACTGATTCGCAGGTTTTCCCAATTGTATCTGCCTGGACGACTTCAAATCTGCACGCAGGTCAGTTTACAGCTGCCTGTGGGGTCATCTTTCAGCAGAGTGCGGAAGGTGCCGGAGATTTTTTTGTCTGCGAGCCTACGGGAAGCCTGGTAAAACGAGTTCGAGGAAGTCGAAATTCAGTTTCGGGTATCTATTCAACGCAAGACCTTCTTGCTCCGCAGCAGAAAGATTGGTTGGCGAGTTCTGATGCTTGGTTTCGTCCGGTGAACTTGCGGAATGCTCCAGGTGGAGGACTGCTAGTCATTGACATGCACCGTGCCGTGATTGAGCACCCACAGTGGGTTCCGGGTGAGTTGAAGCAACGTGAGGACGAACGTTGGGGCAATGCTGCCGGTCGTATCTACTTGATTGGAAGTCAAGCCGAAGGTGGATTTGGCAAGCGACTACATCGGATTGGAGAGTTGAAACTGGCGGAAGCGAACGCCTACCAACTTTGTGAGCTGCTTGCTAGCGACGATCGTTGGCTGGTTGAGACCGTCAGGCGAATGCTTCTCTTATCGGCCGATGAGAATCTAGCCGCAGTCTTAGAGGGAATCGTTTTCGATAGCGAGAAGTCACTGTCTCAGAGAATGGAATGCCTCAAGGTCCTTTCCGCTAAAGGCGGCGCGAATCGTGCTTGCGAAAGGCTGCTTGTCGATGAGGAGACAACAGCCTCACTGTCGGCTCTAGTTCTCAGGCAAGTTGCTTCAGGAAACTGTGATGTTCCCTTAGGAATACTTCAAGGAGTACTTCAAAAACACCCCGATCCAGTAGTCCTGCGTGAGTCGCTTGCTTGCCTCGCGACGCAGGAGATGAGTGCTCTCAGTCAAGGAACTCTGGATCGAATCGCAGATAGCGGGAGTCCGTACTTGCTGATTCTTGCTGCTGGAGCGCTTCGCGATCATCCCGACCGCTTGTTGGCACCATGGGTAATGAGCCTCGAAAGTACGCGTACTCGTTGGTACGAACACCTGGATTTTCTCCAGCAAGCGTCAGGACGTTTGACACAAGCGTGCGCCAAGATCAAGCTGCCATCGCTGCGCCGGCAATTGGTTTCGAGTTGGGAGCAGAGTGAAAACGTGTGGGTGCAAGTGTCGCTCATGGCGGCTTTTAATGTGATGCTTCAGCGAGATCGTCAACCTACGTTGATGGATATCGCGTCTGTTCTTCCGAGAGTCGTCGAAATTGCAGATGGCATATCGAAAGGACGCCAGAGAGAGCTTGCACTACAATTGCTCGCCGCAACGCAGTTGGAAGAATATTGGTCCCGTTTCGAGCAATTCTATCGATCGGCCGACACGGTTGCTGACCAGGCAATGATGCTCGAAATTTGGCTGAAATCTGGAGACCTGAAAGCCGAGGAGAGTTTGGTTGCGTTGCTCGATTCGACCAACCATCGTCTTGTTTCTGCCGCTGTGGAGCTTTCGCTGTCCGCGCATTATCGGGTGCAGGCGATTGCACATCGCGTCTCCGAGACTCCCGATTTGGCGAGGAAGTTGGGCCCTGCTAATCTCGGCCGACTCAAATCGAGGGCTCGTGGAGATTCAGCGAAGGTGTTTTCGAAAGTTATTTCTGATTTGGTTGATTCAGATCGTGCCAGAGTTATTGCAAGCTACCGTGATACGCTGTCGGTAAGTTCGGATGCTTTGCACGGGAAGTCTGTTTTTCAAAGGCATTGCGCGAGCTGCCATCGCATAGGAGAGGATGGGTTTAATGTCGGGCCAGATATTTCTGACTCCCGAACGAAAACGCCAGAGCAGTTACTTGTATCAATTCTTGACCCGAACCGAGCCATCGACAATGACTACTTTCGGGTTAACATTCTCACAGATTCGGACAAAGTGATTGACGGCGTGGTGGTTGATGAGCAAGCGGATTACATAACTCTGCGTCAAAAAGAGGGTAAAGACGTCCAGGTGTTGCGTTCCGAAATTGTTCGGCAGCAATCTACCGGAGTGTCATTGATGCCAGAAGGAATGGAAGCTCAGATCACACCGAAAGCCATGGCGGACTTAATCTCTTACATTAAGAACTGGCGCTACGCCTTGGGAGAAATCCCCGGGGTACGTTGAGCTGGAACAGAGCATGGTGCCAGATCTGGTTTCGACCTCAGAGTTGCTTCAAGCTCAAGGCGGCGTTCGCGATAGAAGTGACTTCTGAAGCAGAGAGTTCACCTAGCATGGGAGTAATAGGTCCTGTTTCCGCTATCTCTGCGAGCTCTACCGCACGATGCAAAACGCGAATGGGATTGATTCGATTCCGTAAGTCTTCTAGTCCTTCAAAACTCGCGCGGATTTCTTGCGCGGTGTCAAGTTGTTCCGCTTGGATTGCTCGGAGCATTTTCATCGATCGACTTGGATTTACGCAAACGCAACCGCTGGTAAAGCTACCGACGTGAAAATCTTGCATGTGAACGATAGCGGGCTGCTCGCCAATACCACTGACCACGATTTCGCCAGGTACCTCAGCCAGGACCTCACGCAAGTATTCATCCTCCCTGGGGTCTTTTCTGACAACGGCGTACTTGATCCAGCTTAGGAGTCCGCTGCGAAACATCTTGCCGACGGTTTCGGCGGGCAACCATTGGTCGTGCTTAAGGTAAAGCACCACTGGTTTGCCAAACGCCTCAGCGAACTTTCTTACTCCCGATGCGATGCCAGCAGAATCGGTTACTTCTGTCTGTGGCAACAGCATCACTGTCGGGAAGTCAAAGTCCTGCAAGATTTCAGCTTGGTCCATCATTGTGCCGAAGGCTGGACCAACTGCGGGTACTACAAGTGTGCTACTAGCCACGACATCTGTGAGCATCTGCAATATGCGCGCATATTCACTTAGTCTTAGGTGGTAGAAGATTGCATTGCCGCCGTAGAGGAGTGTCGACACGCCGCCCTGCTCAATGTATTGCACCAGCTTTCGATTTTGTTCGGTATCGACAGAGTGACTTGCGTTTCGGGCCAGCGGCGGCACGGCGATAACGCTTCCGGCAAGTCGAGCTGGGGTAATCGGTCGTGTGTCCATGCTTTTCGCCCTAAAACGAATTCGGCCCAAGAGCTCTAGCGTTTCTCATGAGCTCAATCAGAGTTCAAAGAGTGGATTTTACCTCCGAACAAGGATTGGTGTAGGACCCGCAAGGTGGCCATAAATTGTTGACCAGAGTTCACAGTAGCGGTTGTTTGTGCCGCGTGCACGTATGGAGTTTCCCAGTCAAGCTTCGGATTGTCAGGGGACTTTTCCCTAGATAGCCGAAGGATCAGCGTATCTTACCTTCTCTCCAGCTGATCGCCCCCAATGTCTCAATCGTTGCTTGGCCACTAAAATAGTCATGGATAAAGACGGATCAACGGGCGGCTAGATGGCAATGGATTTGCAGGTGAACGCAAGTTTGCTCCCTCCATCGCTCGATAAACTACCGTAAGCAAAGCTGCCTTGTCCGCCGGCATCGTAAAGTTTCGGGAGCGACTTTGGGCGACCGGCAAAAGGGCGTCGACCAATGGAAGGGGTATTTAGGCGAGGGAATACTTCTTGAAAACGAACTTAGGGCAGCCGATTCGGGCTCGCCTTTCGCCTTAGGATCGAAATGGAAAATATCGATTTTCAACATCGAACTCGGCTCGTATTTGGCCCAGACCGAATCGAGCAGCTTGGGGAGCTGACCAGAGAGCAGGGCGCGGAGCGGGCTCTCGTCGTTAGCGATGAGGGGGTAGTTGGTGCAGGTCACTTTTCTCGCGGCGTCCGAACGCTCGAGAACGCTGGAGTGACCGTTGAGGCTTTTCACGGGGTCTGCGAAAATCCTACAACGGCCCAGGTCGAGGCTGGTTTGCAGGTTGCGGAGCGTTTTCAACCTGAAGTCATCATTGGTCTCGGTGGTGGCAGCTCAATGGACTGTGCGAAAGGAATCAACTTTGTTTATTCTTGTGGCGGCAGAATGGAAGACTACTGGGGCGTTGGCAAGGCGACCTCAGAAATGCTGCCGATGATTGCCGTGCCGACCACTGCTGGAACGGGAAGCGAAGCCCAGTCGTTTGCCTTGATAAGTCAAGCCGAAACACACGTGAAAATGGCTTGTGGCGACAAGAAGGCAGCTTGCCGAGTCGCGATCTTGGATCCAACGCTGACACTAACTCAGCCAGCAAAAGTCACGGCGCTGACTGGTATCGATGCTGTTTCACATGCTGTCGAGTCTTACGTGACCAAAAAGCGAAATCCACTTAGCATTTGCTACAGTCGACAAGCTTGGCAGCTACTTGGAGCCGGCCTGCCGAGAGTTCTCGCTTCTCCTGCCGATCTAGACTCTCGTGGTCAGATGCAACTGGGGGCCTTCTTCGCTGGTTTAGCTATTGAAACAAGCATGCTTGGAGCAGCTCACGCACTGGCAAATCCACTGACCGCGCGATTTGGTACGACGCACGGTCAAGCAGTTGGACTCATGTTGCCGCATGTCATCGCCTTCAACGGAGAACACTATGAATCTTGGTACAGCGAGCTTTGGCACGATGTGTCGAGAAATGCGGCAGCTGCAAAATTTGAGTCTGGCAATGCCTCTCTTTCACTAGCTAAGTTCATCAAACATTTAGTAGCTGCTTGTGGTCTTTACACTTCTCTAGAGCAACTGCAAGTTCCAGAGGACAGTCTGTCGCAATTGGCGGAGGACGCGACCAAGCAATGGACAGGCACATTTAATCCACGTTCGATGACTGCCGAAAACTTTCTGCAGCTTTATAGGCAAGCTATACAAACAAGTCATTCGCAAGAGCAAGCCGTGGAACGCTAAGAATGAACACGTGGCTTTGCCGCTGTGGTCACCAGATTTGGTAGACGTTTCCGTGGAAATGATACACGTCTTGTGAAATCTTTCCTTTCTCATCGAGAGAATCGCCTAAGCGGTTCGCCAAGTTTCCATTCAGTCCCCAGAGTTCAAGGAGGAAACGTAATGCCTCCCGTCAATTAACACCAGAATGCTTTTGCTCCGACGCATCCAGAGCATCGTTAAAGTCTGCTGCTGATTCGATCAGATCCAGGTACTTTTCTTACCAGTGAAGGGCGAACACGATTTTGCCAACATCTCGCAGCGAACCGCCAGTCTAGCAGAGCCCGGCAAAGTCTGGATTGTCTGCTGCAGACTGGCATCTAGAGCCACCTCGACGCTATGCTCATATAGTACGGTGAGAAAGCGCTCGAAAAGTGGGTTTTCGATTGACCTGAGAACTCCTGCCTGAATTAAGTAGAGCAATAGGTCCCCTCGGATGGGTTCGACCGCATTCTGAATCGAGGTTCCTGGATTGGGGCGACCAAAGAGAGAACCATCGCAACACAGTAAGAGCTTGAGGGCGATCCCGATGTCTGACTTATGTGACTCACGAAGCTGCTGCATGAAGTCGTCAGAGTCAATCGTGAGTGCTTTTAAGCATTCGATATTGCTTGACGGACTCGGCACACCGCGAAAGGCCGAAACTGCTTTTTTCAGTTCAGGACCGGGGATGGAATCCTGTAGGTTGAGGGCGGCTTGGATGGAACCGATCAAGCTGCCGGGCTGGCAAGGCTTGGGCAAGAATGGATGTGCGGTAGCAACAACATGTACCAACTTTTTTGTGGCATTGTCCTGAACGGATGACGCGCATGGTGTAAGAGTATTCGAAGTGGCTTTCCACCAATTAGAACAGTTGGCAAAAAACACCCCCTTGATAATGCCCTCAAAAGTATTGCTGCGTTCGTTAGCCCGAACACAGAGCAGTTGGAAGCTTAATTCTTCGTTCGTAGCCTTCCTCAATGGAAGAGTAGTTCAGAAAGTTTCGGGCGAAGGTGACGCCAGGTTTCTGCATTCAGGGCTGTGAAAACAACTGCAGAAATTCCGTTTCAGTCGTGTTTTACCCAGCCTACGCAATGGATATATTCTGAATAGTCTCGAAGTCACTTCGCCACAATTCACCTCGAGCGATTCGCCGAGTCTGTCACGAAACTCGAATTCAGAATGAAAGCGACCACTTGCAAAGTCCTCTTCGCCTTTGGCTATACGTCTGCTGCATTTGGGTGGGACTGGCGGCCGTTGCCTGGCTATCCAGTCTTAGTGCTCAGGATGCCTCTCCCGGTGTTGAGTCAAGCCATTTGTGTATTTTCAGTTTGCTTGTCGCTGGATTCGGCGTCCAGTTGCGAGTCCCATTGCGGTGGGTCGTCGGAGCTACAGAAGAAAGTCAAGCGATTGCGATTCTGGCTAGTCTAGCTAGCTGTAATTGGATTGGTTTTGTAGCGTTCAACGCGAATTCATTTTCCGAGGCAGCACCCAGTATCGGTTTACTCATAGTGGCGGAGTGGCTGGTCACACGTAAACTCCTGCTTTCCGATAAACTTCCTCTACTAGCCGAGTATTTTGCGCTAGTTAGAAGGCAGGTCGCAGGTCTCGCGATGACTGCGGTGCACGATATTGCCCCCGCCGCAGCCTTGGTCGAAGAAAGCGGCAAAGAGCCTCGGCGTGAAGAAACCGAGCTCGGAGGTGATGTGTCTGCATTCGAAAACGATCAATTGCTTCGATCTCTCGCCGAGCCTGAATCACCTGAGCTTGCTCGCGCCGGAATGGCATCTCTGACTGATGCTGAGGATGTTTTGCAATCCAGCAGCAGCTCTCTGGGGGAAGCTGGGCTTACCATTTCAGGTTCGATGCAGATCCGAATCAAGCCGGGGCAGGAAACGCAGGAACTGGGGCAGGGATTCTCTCCTGTTTTTCAAGCTACACCAGATATCGAATTCGAGCTTAGCGATGAAAACATGAATGCAAAGATTTTGCAGCTTACTCCTTTAGGTTTTCGGGTGCAGGTCACTCGGAAATACGGAGCAACCGGTGCAAGAGAGTGTCAAGTTGACTGGTACGCTTTCGAATCGGAGCAAGCTCAGCATTCTGCATTGCCATAGAATCAATTTTGCGATGTGCAAACGCTTACCAGAGATTCTTCGCAGTGTATTTTGCGGATTGCCCGATACTGGCGATTGGATTAGGTGATTGGTCTTGCTCGACATGGAATTGTCTGACGCCATTCTTTGTGGCCACTTCCATGATCGCCTTCATATCCAGACTGCCGTCGCCGACTTCTTCGAAGGCTTCGTGAGGAACTTTGCCTTCATCGTAAATTACGCCAACGCCTTTCTTTAAATCTTTCAAGTGCACCTGGCCAACGCGCGATCCGAGCTTCTGCAAGGCTTCAACTGGATCTAATCCACCAATCGCTGCCCAAAAGACGTCCAGCTCGAAATTAATGAGTTTCTTGTCAAAACGCTCCACAAACAGTTCGAAACCCGTCCTTCCTCCATCTATCTTTTCAAATTCAAATGAATGGTTGTGGTAGCTCATCTGCATGCCTGCAGCTACGATCTTCTCCGCTGCTTCGTTCGCGCGATCAGCGATGGCTCTGAGTTTGTCCGCTGTGTCCCGTGCAGACTTGCCAATGTAGCCGAAGACTAAGTATTCCAGCCCGAACCCCTTTGCTGTCTCGATGACTTCGTCGACGCTCGGGACATTGGAGCTTGGCTCTGCAATCGTTTGCCAATTGAAGAAGGAGCTGCGGACTGCTAGGTTTAGGTCCTTGGCTCGCTTGACTACATTTTCGCTTCCAACAACCCGTCCTAGCTCGATCTGTTTGTACCCAGCGTCAGCGATTGCTTTGAGAGTCGCAGGCGTGTCGGCTTCCATCTGATTACGAACGGTCCAGAGCTGCAGTCCCAGTCCATTCTTCGCTTTCGCCGCCCAAGCGGCCAATGATTTGGAGGGGCGAATCATCGCTGCAGCTAAAGCACAGCTTCCCGTTTGAACTAGATAATCACGACGCAACATCGATTCAAGGTCCTCAAGGTGATACAGGCAGTTTGGGGATAGTTTAAGGAGTTCGCCCCATCCTTCCAGCGGGAAAGCAGCCAAAGGTCAGTAGAGGGTCTAGTAACGCCAAAACCTCCGACTAACATGTTCAACCTCATCAAAATTGGCGGCTTCTGAAGGGGTGCTTTCGCGGCTCTCGGATACTACTCCCGTCGAGTTGCAGTCGCTACCTGATGAATTCGACATACTAGTCACAATATTAGCTGATCCAACATTTGAGTTGGATACTCGATAATTTAAAACTTGCTTGCAGATATGATTCGCTTGGATATCAGATCATCAATGCCACTTGCCCGGGAGGACGAACTGGATTTCGTTGTTCCAATTCAGGTTGACATACTGTGCCCTGGCGAGTTCGATGAGGTTGCTACTTTTAGTGTTCGAACTGATTCCCAAGAAAAGCTGATTGTGGAGAGTCCATCTGACAGCGATATTGGAGCCGGTTCGGCGTTCAGCATTACGGCGGGTGAGGCAGAGAACGAATTTTTGGTCGGGCGGCTTTGGGCTGAAAGACTCGATTGGTCGTATGCAGAAGAGTGTGGCTATCCGGTGCTATCGATTTGCGACGCACGTAGCGGGACGTGGCTTCAGGTGCTCGAAACGCTTACGCGAAACGACGGCACGACATTTCGTAAAGAGCTCAACTTAGAGCACTTCATCACGGATGTTATCTTCATCCATGAGTTGCTGATTCACCCGGAGATAAAGGATCGTGTTGCGATTTTAGCCGCGAGCATTCAAGGAATCACCAGCGACAACAGTCTCGTTTTGATGTATCATGAGCAGAGCGAGGAGCATCACTTAGAAGACTGGGAGTTCAACCAGCTTGGATTCAAAAAGATTGCTCGGAGTAATTTATTGCTTCGCGACAATCATTTTCGTGTTCCATTCAGAGAGACTCACATAGCTGGACGCCACGTGCCTTTTGCCGCGACAGTCGAGCATGAGAATTGGCTTGTCGAACAGTGGTACGAGCTGATAGCTGATCACCCTTCTTCTTAATTGCTATGCAACGCACCTGGGAGTTGGAAGTCTGTGTAGATCGGGTCGACGACGCGGTGCGCGCCGTCGAGGCGGGCGCTACGCGGATCGAGTTCAATCAGGCTCTGGCACTGGACGGGCTGACCCCGGATTTGGAAGAATGCCGTTGGCTAGTGCACAATGTTTCTGCACCCGTCGTTGCGATGCTTCGGCCACATGCTGACGGGTTTCATTACACTGCGCTTGAGCAAGCTTGTTTGCTGCGGACTTGCTATCAGTTAATGGATTGTGGCGTTGCGGGGATCGCGTTTGGGGCAGTCGATAATAAGCAGGAACTCGACTGGAGTCTGATAGAACAAATCAGAAAACGCTCCCCGGGGCGAGAGTTAATCCTACATCGCGTCGTCGATACGCTGCCGGGGCGTCTTGAGCTTCTACCACGGCTCATTGACTTGGGCGTCGATCGCGTACTTACTTCTGGCGGAGCCAGCCGTGCTATCGATGCAATCCAGGAACTGGATGCAATGCAGAAGGCGGCTGGTGAGCAAATGGATATCCTTGTAGGGGCCGGCGTCGATTGCCAAATCGTCAAGGATTTTGTCGCAAGCACCTGCTGTCGGCAATTTCATGGCAGTTTTCGCCAAGGGGCATCTCGTCCCAATTCGACGGAGATTACTGCTACAGCAGCATTTCTCGAGTCTCAAGGGTCTGATAGCAAGCCAGACTGAAAAAACTGCTGAAGAATCAAGAATTGGGTGTGCCACACGAATCTGTTATTATTAAGTCGCTACTGTGGGGCAGTGACCGTACTGCCTAAGCTGCCCCGTCTCTGCATACCGGTTGCACTAAGCCCTCAGGATTCGAATGAGTGTCCGCTCCGAACGAAAAGCCCGAAAACGCTAGCGGTGGCGAAGCGCCACAGGAGCTAAAAGTCGATGAAGCGCTGGCTCGCTACATGCAGCAGTGCGACGGAGGCTCAATTCCTGATCGTGAGGCATTCTTGGAACAGCATTCTGGGCTGCGCGAGCAGTTGGAAGGCCTCCTTTTCACAGCGGACTGGATTGAAGAGTTAGCCGGACCGACGATTGCTGACATCGCCAAAGATGGCCACGTTGATTTATCGGA
>PKCQ01000323.1 GCA_002862265.1 Planctomycetaceae bacterium
AACACCCAACTTCCAAAGATCATGAATTGGCTACAGATCTTCCCAGAGCGCATTCGAGCGGATCTGTACTCAGACTCCTTCGTAGAAAAACTGCCGAACGAAGATCCCGTCGAATTCTTTGAACAGGCTTGGAAGGGCGTTGGGGACCGCGACTTAGTAAGCCAAGCTTCGCTATCAGACCTGGTAACTTACTTGCCATGCGACTTGATGAACAAAGTGGACATTGCATCGATGGCGCACAGCCTGGAGTGCCGGCAACCGTTCTTGGACTATCGATTGGTGGAGTTTGCGGCGAGCTTGCCTGCGAAACTGAAACACCGCGGCGCTCGGGGCAAGAGAATCCTGCAGAGTGCCTTTCGTAAAATGCTACCGAGGCAGATTTGGCATCGGCGCAAGATGGGCTTTGGCGTCCCGCTTGGCAGCTGGTTCAAAAACGAGCTAAAAGAACTTGCCACCAACCGATTGCTTGGCACCGACGCTCGCTGTCATGGGATGTTCCGGCCAGATTCACTCAAGAACATTATGGATCAGCACATGGATGGCCGGGTGAATCATACCTATCGATTGTGGAATCTGCTGGTGCTAGAGTCCTGGCTTCGCCGATGGACATAGAAGGTGGGGCGAAATACCGAAGCTAGACGAACAAAGGCGTAAAAAACACCCTCAGAAAGGACAAGGGGCATTCATGCTCCCCCTTTTGCACCGTTCGAGATTCACCTCACCTAGCAGAAGTGGTAAGCTGTCGTATAAGAGCTAGGCGGTTATTGACCTGAGTCGCTACCACCGAAGAAAGATCTCATCAGAAACGGAACTTCGATGTTGAGAAACACCACAGCCGTCGTACTTGCTGGTGGCAAAGGAACACGATTAGAACCGCTCACTTTGGATCGAGCCAAACCTGCGGTGCCATTCGGCGGCGGCTATCGGATCGTCGACTTTGTGCTCTCCAACGCCATCAATTCTGGATTGCGTCGGATGCTGGTTCTGACCCAGTACAAAGCCCTCAGTCTCGATCGGCATATCAATCTCGGTTGGCGACCGTACTTCGCGGCAGAGCTTGGTGAGTGTCTGGACGTGGTGCCGCCTCAACAGAGAATCGATGAGCACTGGTATCAAGGCACCGCAGACGCCGTCTACCAAAACATCTTTGTCATCGAGAAAGATCGTCCTGAGAATGTTCTGATCCTAGCCGGTGACCACATCTACAAGATGAATTACTTGTCGATGATTCAATTCCATCAAGAGATGGAAGCCGATCTGACAGTCGGGGCTTTGACCGTCTCGCGCGACGAGGCCAAACAATTCGGCGTCATCCAAGTCAATGACCAAAACCAGATCGTTGGCTTTGAAGAAAAGCCCGACGAGCCCAAGTGCATTCCTGGCGACGAGAGCCGCTGCTTTGCATCGATGGGCATCTATGTGTTCAAAGCTCGCTTCTTGTTCGAACAACTTTGCCGTGATGCGACCGAACCTGGATCCAAGCATGATTTTGGAATGAATATCATTCCATCGATCATTGATTCGCACCGCGTTTTCGCCTTCCCGTTTCGCGACGAAAACCGTAAGACTCAGGCTTACTGGCGCGATGTCGGAACCATCGACGCATACTACGATGCAAATATGGATTTGATTGAGGTCGAACCCGAACTCAATCTTTACGATCAAAACTGGCCGATCCGCACGCTACAGCCCAACTTACCTCCGCCGAAGTTCGTGTTCGGCAGCGACGGAGATCTAGAGCGACGCGGAACGGCTATCGACAGCATCATATGTCCTGGGACCATCATCTCTGGCGGTCGAGTGCAACGAAGCGTCGTCAGCCCCAATGTGCGAATTAACAGCTACGCGTCCGTTGAGGAAAGCATCATTTTCCAAGGCGTTGATATCGGTCGCCACGCGCGAGTTCGACGGGCCATCATAGACAAAGGCGTTCGAATTCCACCCGAAATGGAAATTGGTTTCGACTTGGAACTAGATCGCCGCCGTGGATTCTCAGTGAGCCCGAACGGCATTGTCGTCATATCTAAAAACGATTCGCCATCCGCCGAAGGCATCGTCTATCCCGAAGAAGCAAGTCTTTCATTACCTTAGCTCCTTGAGAGAAAGTTCAAGATAGCTTCCAGCCATAGGCACTTTGGAGAATCTTCTCGACGGTGCCGGTGAGGTCGCGGAGGGTGAATGGCTTGGAAAGCATCGAAGCGGTATCGAGCAGCTCTGCTTGCTGGACGATTCGCTCATCGAACTTGGCACTCATCAAGATGCAGGGCAGCGAGACCTCTGCCTCTTGCCGGATCTGCTCAAGAGCTTCGATTCCAGAGAGTCGAGGCATGTGTACGTCAAGTAGCACTAGGTGCAGCACACTGGTCGACTGCACAATCTCAACAGCTTCAAAGCCATCGGCAGCCAGACGAGTCGTGTACCCACGGCGGGTAAACACCTCACTCAGCGACTCACGAAAATCGCGGTCGTCATCGGCGATAAGTAAATTTGGCTCGGTGGATTGCATTCGACGTTCCATGCGAAGGCTTCCCAGGCAATGGACCGACCAAGTGAGTATTGATTGCCAAACGCGGATCCGTTCCACGCTGACAACCATCCCTTGACTTGCACTAGGTTGCTCAGTAACTCATTCGAGCTGCACACGGCCAGATCGATTTCAATGCCAGCTAACTTGGCTGACTGCTAAAATGCTTGCCAAGATTACGCTGAAATGCAGCTATAACATATTATGGCTGTGCTGGTGCAGCAATGGAAGTCGGTGGTTGAAGGGCTCACCTGGGCATTTGCCCACGTTCGGTTCGAGTTCTTGAAGGTTGCAGCTGCAATGGTGGAGAACCCATGCAAATCGGCGTCGACGCGGTGGTCGTTAACAGATTTGAAACTCACTCGCTGGCGCTCGATACTTGTATTAGAACTTCTTGCGAAGCTCAGTACGTTTTTTCTGGTCAAGGTTTTCCTGCTTAAGGTCTACTCAGCGTGTCGATGGAACAGTGTGACGCGATCATTCTGCGGGTTTATCCATGGAGTGAGACGAGTTGCGTCACCACAATTTTGACTCGAAGCCAAGGCAAAATCTCGGCTTTGGCCAAAGGGGCGAGACGCCCGAAAAGTCCGTTTGAAGCTGCACTTGACCTGCTTTCCGTCTGTCGCGTAGTGTTCATCGCTAAGTCTGCCGACAGCCTGGATATCCTGACTGAAGCCAAGCTTCGACGCCGATTTCGGATTGGCGCTAAGGATCTGCTGCGACTGTACTGTGGGTACTATGTGGCCGAGTTGCTGGATCGCTTGACGGAGAAAGGGGAGCAACATCCTCAAATCTTCGATTTAGCCCTATGCACTTTGGACAATTTGGAGCGAGAAGAGTTAGAACCGCGAGCGATCATCTTGCGATTCGAGCTGCAAATCTTGCGAGAATTGGGACACCTTCCCACTTGGGATCGGTGTGCACAATGCGGTTGTTTACTGTGGGAGGTAGATTCAGAGCCGGAAGATTCGTGGACTTTGTTCAGCACTTTTTCGGGCGGCGTGCTATGTCAGCATTGCCGTTCTGGTGCAAGACAAATCCTCCGCATTCATCGCTCTGTTCAATCCTTGCTGATTCGTTTCAGTCATCCCGACTGGGAGGCGATTGATGTGAGTCAGCTGGAGTCAAAGCATCATGAAGTGATTCGAAAGCTGATGATGCGATACTTTACCTACCTGATGGACAGCCCCATCAAACTACAAAACTACTTAGAGGAGCTTGGGCGTTGACAGGGAAGTCCCCGCCAGGATCTCAAAACCAATTTACCTTCGTCCAACTTGCCATACTGCTGCTCCTGGGATGCAGTGCAAGTGGCTGTTCCATATTCACGCCCTATAAAAGCGCGATGACGGAGTACGAGGACGCAAAGTCAAACCTCGAAGGTCCAGCGAACGTGTATCGTCCAGAAGGCGTTTCAGCTGAGTCGGATTACTTCGCCGAAGGATTCTTGGACCGCATAGGAATTCGCTCCAAGCAGCGGCGTGATGTATCTGCTGCTCGTGATCACTACAAGAAAGCGGACAATCTCTTCGCCCAAGCAAAAGAGCTGGAAGGTGACGAGCGGCGCAAGAAATTTCGCCATGCCGCAGACGAGTTTCAGTTGGCTGCGGAGAATTGGCAAAGTTCCGGTCTGGAGCAAGATGCACTTTGGATGGCTGCAGAATCTCTGTTTTTCGCTGAAGACTACTATCAGGCGGAAGGACTCTACGCGGAACTCGTCAAGGAGTACCCCAAAAACCCCTACTTGGATCGCGTCGACTCGCGAAGATTCACGATTGCTGATTACTGGCTGAACTACGACAACGTGAAGCCAACAAGTTTCATGGCGGTCAACTTCTCTGACTACAAACGCCCCTGGAACGATACGCGCGGACACGCCAAGCGAATCTTGGAAACCGTTCGCATCGAGAACCCGACGGGCAAGGTTGGCGATGATGCCACGATGCGATTGGCTATGGAGAGTTTCGAGAATCAAGACTACGAAGCTGCAGCCGACACCTTCGCTGACCTGCGGATGACCTATCCCGACAGCAGACACTTGTTCAATGCTCAATTACTTGAGTTGAAGAGTTTGATCGCTTCCTATCAAGGTTCGAACTATAGCAGTGTACCTATTACTGATGCATTGAAGCGAATAGAACAGATTCGTAAGCAATTTCCTCAGGAAGCCAAACAGCATCAAGACGACATTCAGCAAGCCTACGCAGAAGCTCGCTACTCAATGGCAGAACGGATCTGGGAACAATCGAAATATCGTCGCGATCGTAGTGAATATGGCGCCGCCAGGTTCCACTACGAGAGGATCATTAAAGAGTATGGTGACACGCCATTCGCCGACCAAGCACGCGAGCAGCTGGCTCGTATCAAGGACAAGCCAGCGGTACCGCCACAGCGATTTAAGACTTTGGTTTGGCTGATGGGTGGCAGCACGGATGATCGGCCCTACAAGAATGATAAGTGACTTAGCCGCTAGCAAAAGTCTTCAAGAATTCGACATCCGATATCAGCCGCTGGGCGTTAGTCCCGTTCTACCGCAAGACGGTATCCTGCCACGGAGGCTATGCTGGCGGCTCTCGACTTCTATTCGCACTCTCATCCAGTCAGGACTGACATTTGCCCACCCTGCATCAACTCTTCTGGAACTGGGGCTAACATCTCGTGGCTGAAAACACCGTGACATCCCGATTTGCCAGCCCAAAATGCACGATTCGATCCCTCGGTATCGCACTGACGGTTCTGGGACTGGCTAGTGGTTGCGCGAGATACCAATTCGGGCATCGAAGCCTTTATGACACTTCGATTCGCACCATCTATATTCCGGTCGTGCGAAACGACACGTTTCGTCAAAGTCTTGGCGTGCAGCTGACCGAAGCCTTGCAAAAGGCGGTTGAACTTCGCACTCCCTACAAAGTAGTCGCCAATCCAAGTGCTGACAGCACACTGACTTGTCGTGTGACTTCTCAAGCCAAACGCGTCGTGGCGGAAGCGAGTACGGATGAACCGCGAGCCGTTGAAGCATTGCTGACCGTGGAGCTCAGCTGGACCGATCGGCAAGGCAACTTGTTATTGCAAAATCGTCCCGTCCCTGAGGGCGCATTTGCATTCTACTTCGTGCAGGGCGTTGATTTCGTGACAGAAGGCGGCCAAAGCATGGCCACCGCCCAGCAGCGAGTCGTCGAACGCCTCGCAGATCAAATTGTCAGCCAGATGGAATCTCGCTGGTAGCAGCATTACCTGGTTCTTTAAAGCCTGTCCTACTCAAACGCTCACTCTGGCATTTCTTGCGGTAGATGCCGCACGCTGACGGCACCCTTGATGTTGCGCCTGTTCTTCCGATCTGACTTCTGGCTAAGCGTATACGCCGCGCGCTCGGCAACCCGGTTGATCAGCGCTCCTACGTTTTCGTCTTCGTCCTGAATGACAATCGGCGGCATGCGTTTGAGATTCAGCACGCAGCGGCACTGCTTATCAACTCCCCCACGCGAACCGTTGATATCTTCGAAGTACACCTGAACATTCTTCAGAAGATGATTAAACCGCTCCAATGCTCCGAGCACGACTTCCTCGAAAGCATGGCTACCAAAGTCAGAACGGCTACCTCCACTGAAACGAACTGCGATTTGCATTACCGATTCTCCTGAGCTGTACGAATCAAGTTTTTAGACTCGGAGAGCTGCTCTCTCCACTTAACTATACGTTTTTTGTGCGATTAAAATGCGCTAAAACAATAGCTTCAATTGCTTAGAAAAATTTAACAGTTGAGATTTCAGTGGACTGGCTAAATTACCACCATTTATTGAACTTCTGGTTGGTTGCTAAAGAAGGAAGCGTCCAACAGGCGAGTGAAATTCTTCATGTCACTCCCGCCAGCGTGAGCCTCCAAGTGAAGCAGCTTGAGAAATCTCTCGGAGTCAAGCTTTTGCAGAAAAAAGGTCGCGGGCTCGAGTTGACCGAGATGGGGCGCGAAGTTTCTGGGTATGCCGACGAGATCTTTGCGACGGGACGCGAACTGATCGAGCATATCAAGCAAAAGCCACAGGGAAGACCGCAAGAGCTACGCGTTGGAATTCGCGATGAAATGCCAAAACTAGTTGCTTACAGGCTTCTTCAACCTGCCCTCGAAATGAAAGAGCCAGTACGCCTGGTTTGCCATGAGGCGGATATGCGAGAACTTGTCGCTGACCTAGCAATTCACAAACTTGACGTCATCTTAACCGATGCCGCTCTCGACCCACTCTACAAGATCCAGGCGTTCTCGCATCGGCTTGGAGAATCCGGAGTCGTCATCATGGGCACCAAGGAACTGGCACGAAAGTATCGCAAAGGTTTTCCGAGCTCGCTCGATGGTGCACCCTTCCTCTTGCCGATGACCACAAGTGTTCTTCGGCGTGCGATGGAGCAATGGTTCCACGACCTGCAGATATCGCCCGTGATCATGGGAGAATTTGCAGACAGTGCGATGATCAATATTTTTGGGCGGCAGGGACTTGGACTTTGCGCAGTACCAATAAGCATCCAAGAAGACATGTCCGAGATCTATGGGTTGCGCCAAGTCGGCGTAGTCGAAGGCGTGAAAGAACGTTCTTTCGCGGTTTCCGTTGAACGAAAACTCAAGCACCCGGCAGTCATTGCCATTCGGGAAAACGCCCGATAGAGCTGAAGCACCCGATTTCTGGCCCTGCTCGATCATCCTCAAAACCCTGTCTCAGACCAACCAGAGCTCATCAAGTGTCCTGGCTAGATCCACGACTATCAAACCAGTGAACAACATTTCCAACTAGCTATAGGGCGCGTTACCGATAACCTCTTTTTGCGTCTGCTTCGGTCTCCATCGTTATCTTGCAGCTTACTGCCAGATTCGTTTGCTGCGAAGCTCGGCACAGCCTAACGAAGATATGACTGCGAACCGAGCGATTGCAAGCTGAAAGAAACAGCTTGAGTTTAGTAGAAGTATCCAAGTCCGCCTAACTAAGAAACTTCGTTCGACTGCCGTGATTAATTGCCGCAGTCCTCTATTGCTCTTGCCATCAACTTGACAGAAATGGACAGTCGAGGGGCAGCAGACTGTTCCGGCTCGTCAGCTCGCTCATGTGCAGCGTCGAGAATTTGTTTCGACGTCAATAAGACAACTCGCGGTCGCAATCAACTTCTACCACCCGCTCGCTGTGGTCATGCCGGCCATCAACGCTTCCGCTAACGCCGAAATGCGAACGCAATCAGTGAACAACATGAAGCAGATTGCAATTGCCATGCTTAATCACGAAAGTGCTCGCCGCCACTTTCCTCGCTCCGTCGTGATTGACAATGAGTCGGCTGAGAATGGCAGCTGGCGTGTTAAGACTCCGCCACACCTCGAACAGGTAGCGCTCTGTAATGCAACCCACAAGAATGAACTTTGGGACAGCCCGGCAAAGCGGAAGCTGTCGGCTCAGATGCCTGAAGTGTTTGCCGTTCCTGACTTTCGAAACACCCAGGAGACGCCACACCAATCAATTGTGTCGGAGGATGGTGCTTTGACGCCACATGCGGAGGGAGAAGTTTCTAACATTACCGAGATCAAGCCTGAACATTCAACACCATCTTTGTCGTAGAGACAAAGCTGTTGGTTCCGTGGACGAAACCGGCAGACCTAGATGCCGGCGCCCAGACGCCCAAGCTTAGAACAGCCCGAGATTCGGCCCAGGAATACTGGCGGCCTTTGGGGACGGAGCTGTTCGTTTCATTTCGGATAACATCGATCCGCAAGTTTGGAAAGCAATGATCACTCGCAGTGGTGCTAACGTAGCTCCTGCCACTCCTGGGTGATGTGCCTCTATTTGCACTGAGATTTGCCAGAATTCCCTCGCCGTTCTCCAATCCCTTGCTTTGCCCGCCGGATCACTGCGAAACTTTTGGATAAGAGGTTTTTATGGCCCATACATGAAAGGAAAAAGAAGCCGACTAAAGTCTGCTCTCCAGCGTTTCTACTCGTTATCAAGTTGCTTTCCTCGCAGGCTTTCTGGCTTTAGCCGGCTTCTTCTTCGATGTCACAAAGCGATTGGCAGAGACAATCTCCTTGCGGGCACCTTGAATGGACTTCGTGCGGTTAGGATTGTCTGCCTTGCCGGTCATCTCGTAGAGAAAGCGACTGACGAACGTTGGGCGTGGCTTTCCCCATTTCTTGCGTTCTAGCGGCAGGGACAAAGTGAGTTCATCTTCTGCCCGGGTCACGCCAACGTAGCAGAGCCGTCGTTCTTCTTCGACATCATCTGCGTTATCCGCAATCGACCTTCGGTGAGGCAGAACACCTTCTTCCATACCAACCATGTAGACGATCGGGAACTCGAGTCCTTTTGCACTGTGGTAAGTCATCAGCGAAACCGCGTTGTATCCATCCTTCTGCTTCGAGTCGCTGCCAAACTCTTTGCCCGCGAGAGCAATCTCATCGAGAAAGCCGGAGAGCTTCGGATTCTTGCGAGGCTCAGCATAATCTGCCAGAGTATTCACGAATTCCTCAATCGAAGCCTTCCGTGTTTCCGCTTCTTCGGGATCCGGGTACATCCGACTGATCACATTGAAATAATCCAGCTTCGCAATCAAGTCTCTTAGGCCCTGCACCAAATTCGGCTTCCAATCTTTCTCGCGATTCACATGTTCCGCGACCATCGAATGACGCATGCTACTGATCACCTTTGACAAACGATCGACGCCCGCTTGCGTGTTGGTCGGAAGCTTAGAGAGCGTTTCGGGCTCGAGCATGACTTCCCAGATCATCCTGCCTTGGCTAACAGCAGTGTTCATCAGCGTCTCCACTGACTTAGCTCCAATGCCGCGTTGCGGGAAGTTAATGATTCGAAGCAACGAGACTTCGTCCTTTGGGTTGTCGATGACTTTCAAGTAAGACAGCAGGTCTTTCACTTCGCGGCGATCAAAGAACGACTGCGTACCTACCAGCGAATAGGGTATCTTGAGCTTCCGTAACGCCTGCTCAAATACACGTGGTTGCTCGTTGGTTCGGAAAAGAATCGCAAAATCACTGAACTCGCGCTTCTGCCGCTTCATCGTGCGAATTATTTCTTCGCTGACCTTTTCGGCTTCGTCGTTCTCGTTCTTGAATTGCAAGATACGAGGCTGCATGCCTCCCATGCGAGCTGGACGAAGTACTTTGTCGTGACGCGTTTTGTTATGAGCGATCAACTCGTTGGCCATGTGCAGGATCGCGGATGTACTCCGGTAATTAGCTTCCAGACGCACCGTCTTTGAATCGGGCCAGTCCTGACCGAAGTTCAGAATGTGCTGGACCTCGGCCCCGCGCCATCCATAAATCGACTGATCATCGTCACCCACGACGCAGATGTTGCGATGCTTGCCGGCCAGCTGCTTAATGATCTGATACTGCGATTGATTCGTGTCCTGATACTCGTCGACGAGCACGTGATCGTAGAGCCCAGCTTCCTGCTCCCGAACTTCGCTGTTCGTGCTGAGCAACTCTTCGGTTAGCAGCAGCAGGTCGTCAAAGTCCATTGCTCCGGCCAGCTTGACCGCCTCTTGATAGCGAGCAAATGCCGCAGCCGCTACATGCTCGGCGTCCGTCCGAGCCTGTGAGGGCGCCTGATTCGGACGAATGCCAGCATTCTTCCAACGGCTGATATGGCTGAGCAGATCTCCCGGCTTGAGCATCCCGGAATGCACGTGAAGTTGCCGAAGAATATCGCGAGCTACAGACTCCTGGTCGCCACGGTCGTAGATCGCAAATTTGTTGGGGTAACCTAAAACCTTGGCGTGGCGTCTCAGGATCTTGACGCAATTCGAGTGAAAAGTACCGATGACTGGCTTATTCGGTTCGTCCTCGTCCTTGCCCCATTTCGGCTTCTGTGGCCGGCCAAGCTGAGCGCTGACGCGCTGCTGCATCTCCTTGGCCGCCTTGTTGG
>PKCQ01000642.1 GCA_002862265.1 Planctomycetaceae bacterium
AGACGGAGAGCGAAAAAGCCAAAGGAAGGGAACAAGAAATACTGAACGAAAAAACCCTGAAAAACCAGTTGGTCCTTCAGGGTTATATCTGCAACCGCTCTCTTTCGCATCTAGATGCGAAAGGCTCTTCTGCCGCTCGCCTTAGGCGAACGGATTGTATTTGCCAGGGACTGGATGAGGATACGCACCATCTGGCCCAGGCATCGTTGGAGGGTCGGTTTCAAGGGTGTAGCTGTCGATTCCAGGAGCCAACTCCTTGCCCTTCTTCCAGAGATCATCCCATTTGATGACCTTGGCCGAGTAGCAAGCCTCACGGCCAAGGATGGCGGTGAAGGTCGACTTAGCACCGTATTCGCCTTCGTTGTAGATGCGACCTTCCATCAGGGCCTCAATTAAATCGTGCTGCTCTTGCTGGTGGCCGCCCTTGCGCTGTCCCGTGAAGTTGTAAGCATTCGGCCCAAAGATCTTACCGGATGGATCAGCGGTGCTCTTCGAACCGTGAACGTACTCGCTAACGTTTGTCCATGAGTTGCCCAGATGTCGCCCTTGGCTCCACATCTTTGTACCGTCACTGAAGGTGTATTCACAGAAAGTGTGGTCGAAGATCTGCGACTTGGTGGCATCGCCATCCATACGTCGCTCGCGACCGCCCATTCCGTTGCACTCGACAGGATACTCTCCCTTCACCCAGCATCCGACATCCAAATTGTGAATGTGTTGTTCGCAGATTTGATCGCCGCACAACCAGTTGAAGTGGTACCAGTTGTTGCACTGGTAGGCCATTTCGGTTGGCTCCATTCCAGCTGGCAATAGATTGTTGAGTGCGTTACGACCACGGTGCCAAATTCCACCACCGTTCCAGTAGACGCGGAGAGCGATAACGTCGCCAATAGCACCCTGATGGATTCGATTAACCGTTTCCATGTATTGCGGCTCGTGCCGACGTTGCAGACCGATGCCGACCAGCAAGTTTTTCTTCTTAGTAACTTCGACAGCGTCCATGAATCGGCGAACACCAACTGCGTCGGAAGCAACTGGCTTCTCACAGAAGATGTGGCGCCCTTTGTCGGCAGCATATTCAAACTGCATTGGTTTAAACGCCGGGGGTGTCGCGATGACGACCAAATCGCAATCGACGTCGATCGCCCCCTTGAAGCCGTCGATACCTGTGAAGATACGATCCTCAGGTACATCTACCTTGTCAGGATACTTTTTCGAAAGCTGACGGATCGCGTTCTTCGCTTTGGTGCCAAAAGCATCAGCAACTGCAACGAGTTTCACGTTTCCCTTGGTATTCATGATGTTGGCGGCAGCCCCGGTTCCCCGACCACCACAGCCTATGACAGCAAAGCGAATTTCGTCGCTACCTTGGGCGTTTGCCGTCCGTGCAATGCTGGATACAGCTGCGACACCTGCTGCAGCAGCCGTTGTGGTCTTCAAAAACCCGCGGCGACTTTCTTTTTCCGTTTTCTTGGTCATGAGGAGGGGGTCCTTAAGGGGATATGAGGATGACTAAGATTCCAATTAAGGCCCATATTGTAAACCAAAGCCTAAACTGCTTCCAGCAGCAACTGCGGTTGATCAAGCCGGGTGATAGCTTCAAACTAGGGAAACTTCAGCAGGATCACGCTGCCAAAGTTCGAACAATCCTAGCTCTGCACCAATTAGTGATTCTGATACTGGACAGGCGTAATCCATCTCAGATCGGGCCACCAATCGGTATCATTGAACTGAGGTTTGCCGGGAACAGAGCGGCCTTTCACAACTATCTCCGTTATTTTTTTAGTCAGTTGCTTCACCTGCTCGGGATGGGCGGCAGCTAAGTCTTTGGTCTCACTCGGATCGTCGGCCAAGTCGTAGAGCTCGGCTTGCAGTTTTCCGTGAGGCATGACGAGTTTCAGCGTGCCGGCACGAATGGCAAACCGCCCGTTTGCGGCATGATGAATCATTGGGAAGCGGGGTTGGTCAACAACTTCGCTCGTCTGCTGGGCGATTGGAGCGGTCTTCAAGAAGCCAGCGAAACTTTGGCTGTCCTCAGCGGCAGAATCCGGCAGCTCAAAGTCGACGATTTCTGCGAGCGTCGCCAGCAGGTCGGTCTGGCAAACTCGGCGGCTAGCTTTGCGACCGGCTGATACCACTCCCGCTGGCCAACGCACATAAAAGGGCACTCGATGCCCACCTTCGTAGATCGACCGTTTTCCGCCTCGGTAAATGAAGTTACTGTTATGCTTAAACTGCTCAGAACGTTGCACCCAGGATTTCTCAGGACCATTATCACTGGTGTAAATCACAATCGTGTTCTCGGCGAGATCTGCTTCATCGAGGTAGTCGAGGATTTCTCCTACATGATGATCCGTCTCGATCATAAATTCACCATAGCCGCCGGCTTTGCCTTGCCCATGAAACTCAGGCAGAGGACAAACTGGATAATGAGGTGAAGTGTAAGGCAAGTAAAGGAAGAATGGTTGCTCGGGTGTTTTTTTGTGATGCCCTTGCATCCAAGTGATGGCTTGCTTCGTAAAACGAGTAAGGCATTGGTTGTCGATAAAATCCGGTGCGACCTCCATCCCGCGCTTACCAAGTACCTTTTCCGTTGCTGCCGCTGACTGTTGATAGGGTGGCATAATGCGATAGTCCGGATGCCGCTGGTTCGGTTTCTTTGCCGTGAAAACCGTGGGCGGAACTTTCGCATAGCGGCCATCAAACCAAGCAAGCACGCCGTAATTAAGCGATGCGGGAACGCCGAAGAAATAGTCAAAGCCTTTATCAAGGGGCATATCCCTCACAGGCTGCGTCCAGTCACGGTCTTGATGACTTTCTCCAGGAAAATCCACTCCCAAGTGCCACTTGCCAACCATCGCCGTCGCGTAGCCTTTTTGCTTTAGCATACCAGGCAAAGTCAATCTGCCATCTTCGATCAGGCACTTTCCCTCTGCCCCCATCACTCCCTTTTTTAGCCTTGTTCTCCAGGCATAACGTCCAGTTAACAATCCATAGCGGGAGGGAGTGCAAACCGTATCGCTACAGTGAGCATCGGTAAACGCTAAGCCTTCTCGTGCGAGTCGGTCTAAGTTCGGCGTTGCGAACTTGCAGTCAGGATTCAAATTCGCTGCATCACCGTACCCTTGGTCGTCCGTGTAGATCAGCACCACGTTGGGTAGCGAAGACGACTTGGGCTCCTTCGCAGGCACTAGCCTGCATGGCAAAATAATACAGAGAAGCAGAAACAAGTGGTTGTAAAGAGTGAAATACGCTTCCCAGCTACATTTATTTGCGATCATTTGCATCCGAGTCGATCTCATGGCGGGTTTAGAATCAAGTATCTTTCTGGCACTAGTTTAGCAGGCTAAATGATGAGCAGAGTTGTTTATCCCGTCTCGATACGCGGACTGACAAAATCGTACGGCAATTTTCATTGCTTGCGCGGGTGTGATCTGGAAGTTCCGAGCGACGGTGTGTTCGGACTGCTGGGGCCGAATGGGGCTGGCAAGTCGACATTAGTGAAATGCTTACTTGGTGAAATCGAGGCCGATGACGGTACGGTTGAGCTCGGGCATAATCTATGAATCGGTTACTTCGATCAGCTACTATCGAGCTTGCCGAAGGATACAACCGCAGCCGAGGCGATTCGTGTTCCACATCGCGATTTAGATGATCGTGCTCGGCGGGACATTCTTGGTGCATTCGGTGTATCGGGGGATCTGGCCACCAAGCCTCTACCTATGCTTAGTGGTGGTGAGCGAAATCGCGTGATGTTGGCTTGGCTAAATGCGATGGAAGCCAATGTACTGGTGCTTGACGAACCAACTAACCACTTGGATTTATGGTCGCGTGAGGCGCTGGAGTCGGCTATCAAAGCCTTTGATGGCACGGTAATCTTAGTGAGTCACGATCGGTACTTGGTGAATGCTATCGCCGACAATATCTTGGTGTTGAACCAGGGTAAGGCGAGTCAAGTGCGAGGCAACTACGATGCCTACCGTCATTGGATCAAGGAAGGACTAGCTGTTCAGGACCGCGGTAAAGTTGGCGGACTTGCAGGGCAGGGCGTTGAGTCAAACGGAGTGGCACCGAAGAACGAAGAAGAAACTGAGTCGAGCGCGCCCAAGTCGAGCAAGCGGAAACGCAAGTTTCCTTACCGCAAGGTGGAGGATCTGGAACAAGATATTGAGCAGCTTGAGACGAGGATCGAACAAGTGCATCAAGCCATGGCAATGCCAGAGAATCTTCGCGATGGTCGCAAGATGAAAGAGTTACAAGAGGAACTTGCCGGCAGCGAGGCCAAGCTCTTGAGCGTTTACGAACACTACGAAGAAGCGTGTGAATTGAACTAATGGCGTTTTGGAATAAAAAGAAATCTGACGATAGCGTTAGCGAAGAGCGAACTAAGAAAGCGGGAGGCATGTTTGCTGGTGTTCGAGCTGCTCTGGCCAAGACACGTGAAGCGCTAGGCACTGACATTCGTGATGTCTTCAAGAACCAGGGCGAGCTGGTTGATGAAGAGTTCCTTCAAAAGCTATTCGCCGTGCTCGCCAAGAGCGATATGGGCGGTGAGATGGCCCGGCAGATCCGCGATAAGATCGGCAAGGAATATCGCGCTCGCAAAGTCAACTTCGAAGAGATTCTGCAGACGATTGCTGGCGAGATTCGCGAGACGCTAGAGCAGGGCGGAACCGCGATCAAAATGGCTGATGCAGGGCCGACGGTAATTCTTGTGGTTGGTGTGAACGGTTCAGGCAAGACGACCTCGATCGCCAAGCTGGCCAATCGTTTCACCAAGCAGGGTAAAAGAGTCCTGCTGGGAGCTGGTGATACGTTTCGAGCTGCAGCTGTCGAACAGTTGACGATATGGGCGGAGCGCATTGGCTGCGATATCGTCACCGGTAAGCAAGGCGCCGACCCTGGAGTCGTTGCCTTTCAAGCGAGCAAGCAGGCAGCGGAAGAAAACTATGATGTGTGCATTATTGACACGGCTGGGCGTTTGCAGACTCAAACAAGCTTGATGCAAGAGCTGGAGAAGATCCGCCGTGTGATTGGCAAGCACGTTGAGGAAGGTCCGCAAGAAGTGCTCTTAGTACTGGATGCAACCGCCGGTCAAAACGCCGTGAGTCAGGCTCGTGGTTTCTCAGAAGCGGCTGGGTGTACTGGGATTGTCTTGGCAAAGATTGATGGTTCGGCCAAAGGTGGGGTGATTGTGCCCATTCGTCAGCAATTTGAATTGCCAGTCAAACTGGTGGGACTCGGCGAGGGAATCGATGACATGGCTGAGTTCGATCCTGAGTCCTTCACACGTGGCTTGCTCGATCCGGGCGACGAATAGCTTCTACTGCCGAATGCCCCTGCAAAAGTGGGGTTGAGGGGTACTCAGAGAGTGCAGGCTCTTCGGTTTGGTGCAAGGAATGCTAGCAATTCTGAATCCAAAGCGCCCAATTAAAATCTGCCTGACCGTTAAGGCTTAACACTTTGACCCCGCGAGCTCATTCGATCATTGGGATTTAGCATCAATTGCGGCGATCTTCGCACCGATAGCTAGAATGGAAACGCGTTCATAGGCGGTACACAGAGTCATAGCAGTGATGCATGGTGGCTCAATAGCTGGCGTTGCTGTTTTGTGGCTTTCCCCGTCTTCGACCCAACCAGGATGAGGTAGTGGTCGTTCTAGGATTCCGAAATCAAGGAAGAACAAATGAAGATTACCAGATGGGCACTGTCCGTAGCGATTGCTGCGTCTTGCCTTGGTGGGTCGGTTCTCGCTCAAGAGCCAGCCGACTCAGAGTTCAGCGACTACTACGCAGATTCTCCTGCTCCAGTAGTTAGCCAAGCTAGCTTGGAAGAGTTTAGCTCGGTTGTTCCAGCTTCTTGCGGGTGCTCGGATGCACCAATCAGCGAGTGCTGCGACACGGGATGTGACGTTGCCTGTGACTCAGGTTGCGACAGCGGTTGTGATGGTCTTGGCCTTGGCGGAGGCGGACTACTGAGCGACATCGACGTTGGCGGTTGGTTGTCGTTAGGCTACCACAGCTATAACAATACTCTCTTCAATGCTCACGAAGACAACATTCGTTTGCACCAGGCTTGGTTGTACGCGGAGAAAGTAGCTGACGGAAGCTGTGGTCTTGGCTTTGGTGGTCGTATCGACTATCTCTACGGTGTTGATGCTCAAGACACTCAGTCCTTCGGCATCGACAACAGCCACTGGGATAACAATTGGGATCACGGCATTTACGGTCATGCGATCCCTCAGTTGTACGGTGAAGTTGCTTTCGGTGACGTTTCGGTCATCGCTGGACACTTCTATACTTTGATCGGTTACGAAGTCGTTGGAGCTCCTGGGAACTTCTTCTACTCGCACAGCTACACCATGTACAACAGTGAGCCCTTCACTCACACTGGTGTCCTGGCTACTTATTCTTATAACGATGCCACCACACTGTACGGCGGCTACGTTATGGGTTGGGACAGTGGTTTCGAAGATAACGGTGACGCTTTCCTCGGCGGGTATTCGTTTGACTTGAATGATTGCTTCAACGTCACCAACCAGTATGTTGTTGGTCGGTTCGGCGAAGGCGCAGCAAATGAAGTTGGTTTCATGACCAGTTCAATCTTCACTTCGAAGCTTACTGACAACATGACACACATCTTCTGGGTCGACTACTTGGACACCGATACTGGTGCTAATCGAGCTATTGAGCGTGAGACATTAGACGTTAATAACTACTTATTGGTCACTCTGAGCGATACCCTGACATGGGGTAACCGCCTTGAGTGGTACAACATCGACGACCAGCTTGGCGGACACAACGACGTCTACCAATTCACAACCGGTCTGAACGTTGGCTTGACCGATAACCTGCTGTTCCGTCCAGAAGTTCGCTGGGACTGGGACAAGGACGGCGTTGTTGGCAACGCACTTGGCGAGAGCCAAACCACCTTTGGCGGCGACATGGTCCTGACCTTCTAAGAGGCGTCAGATCATCGAAAGAACAAAAGCGGCTGGTGAAGAGATTCATCAGCCGTTTTTTTATCGCCGCTACCATCATGCAAACTAGCGGATTCAAAACACTCGCGTCTTGCCCAAAGAACGGACAGTCAGATCTGCAATCCCGTGATCCAGCAAAGACCGACCTATCCTTGACGAAACGGCGACCAACGCCAAGCGGATTTGATATTCGACCACAACCTGCTTCGCATTCCGTTCCAATGACATCGTGATCTGATTGCCGAATTTAATGCTCTAATTTACGTATTTTAAAAAATCGGATTCACTCTCAAACTCTCGGTGTCCGTCGACTGCGATGATGGCACGTCTCCTTGACTTCGGCACGATCGGCCCCGCCGAGAGCCACCCATGTTCGAACGGAATGGACGGTCAACTGCTGTGGCGGTTCCACCGAACTGCCTTTGGTAAGTTTCAGCCCGCCCAGAATGAGCCACGCAAAATCCGGTGTCTAGGGTGATTCTCCTTCTGCATCGTCCCAGCATGGCTGCTTAGAAACTAGGCGGGTGCGCGCTGGCTAGGCGTTCTAGGAGCAGCATGAAGGGTGCGGCGAAAAAAAATGTTGCCTTTCTGACCAACAAAATATTAGCCGAGTCGCAATTTCCAAGCTGTGCGGGGCTTATTGTATGACGCGGTTGGCACGATGCATGCATTGCCGAATCTGCATCGCAACTGCAGGATTGTTTTCGGTTTATTGGCCCGGGCAGAGCAGTGCGACAGCAAATGGTGGATCGGTGGCGTGAACCGGTGCACATCTTATCGGTGTTTCTGCTGTTGTTTTCGAAAGGCGGATTGTTAGATGAATTCAGTGTTTATGTGGCGCCCAGTGCGCTTGACGGTACTCCTTGTGGGGTTGTTGGGGTTGTGTCTTTCACTTGGGTCTGTGGCAGCTGCCCAGGACGAGTCTGGCGACTCGACTGCGGAAGTTGCTGCTGACCCAGGTGAGGGCACTGAAGAAGCAGCCGTAGAGGAAGAGGTCTCTGAGGATGAAGATCTAGGCGTTGGTTATGCCCTCGACAATGCATTCTTATTCATCGCTGCGGTGATGGTGTTCTTCATGCAGGCTGGTTTCGCGATGGTCGAATCGGGCTTCAATGCTCAAAAGAATGCCGTCAATGTCCTATTTAAGAATGCGATGGATATTTGTGTCGGCATTCTTCTGTTCTTTTTGATCGGGTTCGGTCTGATGTATCCCAGTTCTTATACCGGCGCAGAGCCATCGCCATATTTTGGGTTCGGCGGAGTCGGACTCGACGGATACGAAGCTGCGTCTGATCGAACCTTTGCACCGACCGTAGATTGGCTTTTCCAAGCCGTTTTCGCTGCCACCGCAGCGACAATCGTTTCCGGAGCAGTTGCTGGCCGTATGAAGGTTGCGGGGTATCTCATATATTCTGCAGTTTTGACTGGTTTGATTTACCCAATCAGTGGTTACTGGAAGTGGGGTGGTGGATGGCTCAACGAAATGGGCTTCCAAGATTTCGCTGGTTCTGCAGTGGTTCACGGTGTCGGTGGATTCGCCGGTCTTGCCGGTGCATTGATTCTTGGACCTCGAATCGGTCGATTTGTGAATGGCAAGAGTATGCCAATGCCTGGTCACAGCCTGCCAATTGCTGCTCTTGGTGTCTTCATCCTGTGGTTCGGTTGGTACGGTTTTAACCCAGGTAGCCAATTGGCCTTCCAAGGCACAGGCGATATCGACGCTACGATGCATATCGCTGTTACTACCTCTTTGTCGGCTGCCATGGGTGGACTTGTGGCGACTTTTCTTAGTTGGGCAATGTTCAGCAAGCCAGACTTGTCGATGGGGTTGAATGGTATCCTTGGTGGTCTTGTCGGTATTACGGCTTGTTGTGACTGCATGGATCACTGGATGGCTCTTGTTGTTGGTGCTGTCTCAGGTGCTTTGATCATTGGCGGTGTAATGCTGCTCGATAAACTGCAGATTGACGATCCCGTTGGTGCTTTTACTGTTCACGGATTATGCGGTGTTTGGGGCTGCATGGCGATCGGCATCTTGCCCAACACACATCTTGCTGGTGGTTCGACCTCATTCATGACTCAACTGATCGGGACAGTGACCATCTGCGGTTGGGCATTTGTAACGATGCTTGGATTGTTCGCGGCTCTCAAAGTTGCTGGCATCTTGCGAGTGAGTCCAGAAGAAGAACAAACCGGCTTGGATATCTCTGAGCACGGAATGCACGCTTATCCAGCTGACTCGTTGCCAAACGCTAGCTAGTCGCTCGCAGCCAGAGTCACTCGGTCCGCGTTTAAAGAACCCTACCCGAGTTGCCTGAGGTATCCGACTTCGGTACCTCAGGTGACTTTTCAGAAACAGCTTCGCCAGGCGTAATTTCTCTTTAGGCGAAAAACTACAAACTGGCTTCGGCTCAGCCTGGGCCTGAAGGTGCCCCGCTATGGCTCGCGACGAGTGTCCGCCTCACGCGTCCGGGCCGGGGTATTTTCTTTTTTTGAGCAACTCGCTTGTCCAGCCATCTCCTCTGATGGTCTAGTCGACAGCGGCGTTTTTGCTCGTTACATTGCCACACCTACCAATTTGTCAGACAGCGATTCTCGGGATGGTGATCTGCAAATTGGTCGAATCCAAATTGGATCAGAGAGCTCTTCGGAGCAAGAAGGCAAAAGATAGTGAAACTCATCATCGCGATTGTGCAGCCCAGTCGACTCGAGGCAGTAAAACAGGCTCTGACTGAGGTCGAAGTGTTCCGACTAACCGTGGTCGATTGCCAAGGTTTTGGTCGGCAGAAGGGCCAGCTCGCGTCTTCGCGAGCACCTGACACCGGAGTCAATCTGTTACGCAAGATCCAATTGCAAATCGCTGTCAACGACGACTTCGTCGAGCCTACTACCGCAGCGGTTCTTTCCGCTGCTAAATCCGGAGACAAAGGGCAGATCGGCGACGGTAAGGTCTTTGTCTTGCCCATGGACGATTGCATTCGAATCAGAACCGGCGAACGTGGCCCAGAGGCGATCTAAAGCAGTTCAGCCGAACCTTTATCTGCACGGAAACCGTCGAGACCTTTGGTTCTCGAATGCCTATGGTCTGCTCTGGTCTGGGACATGCAAATAGGTTGCAGCACGAGTGTGTTAAGAAGATTTCTACAGGTCCTGTCTGTCTTATTGACCTGAGATTCTTCAGCCGTGGGGAAACGTATTAAATCTTGCGCCCAAAATTTGAAAGGTGTTCCTTGAACTGTTAGGAAATATTTTGCGAACTAAGCCTAGCACCACAAAGAACCACCAATGTTTAGCAGAGGAATTGACGAAGACCAGCGTGATCAAGATCGACGAGA
>PKCQ01000133.1 GCA_002862265.1 Planctomycetaceae bacterium
ACCCGAAGAATTCAAAACTGCCTGCCGACCTGCAGGACGGCTACGTCAGCGGGGTGCCGCTGTGGCATTTCCTGACATGCCATCGGCTGGTCGTTGGGCTCCCTTCTTCACATATTAATACTAATTCGTTATCCTAACCAGCTTCCCAACGCCACTCCCATCACTATTTCCAAGGCCGTTCCTAACGTCATTCGAATCGCCGTTCCCAACGCTGGACCATGCAGTAAACCCTTTCAGCTGGGTAATGCTAGCTGGAAATCTGGTTTGCGGCGTTGGTATGCTCTGTATCTTCCTGTCCTTAGTACTAATGCGAGTTGGCGATACTCCGCTCGTGGCAGTAAAGGATCCATGGTTGCCAGAGGCATTAGCTTACGAAGTCGGGCCCTAAGACCAAAAAACACACGGAACTGGAAATCACAAGTTCGCGAGCAGAACTATGGCGAATATCAATAGATACGACGACCTTTACACGGGCACCATCGCTTATGCGACGTTCCTGAGTTGCATCGTCTTGGTAGTCACGATCCTCGGGATTCGAGCCCTTTGCTGTGCTTTCGTTGAAGGGGAGGAGCGGCGCAAAACCGAGGGGACACATTATGTGGTTGCGGACGACGTAATCAGTGAACAAAAGGCGCGTTTGGACGGTTATCGCAAGGAGACGGTGGAAGTCATGGTTACCAAAGCGGATGGAACATTGGAGCCATCCAGCGAACAACGCCTTCGAATCCCTCTCAGTCGCGCGAAGGAAGTGATTCTCGGTTCACAGAGCCCGTCCACCTGAAGAAACTAGTCGGCAGGTAGTTGAAAAAGTTAAGAATTGAATGTTGCACGCCACCCGTAGATCGAAAGCCCAATTAGCTTGCCTCGGCATGTTTTGGGTGATTTCTGCGCTGTCGCTTGCACCAACGTCGGGGCAAACAGAAGAGGCAAGCGGGAGCTTCGCAGCGAAGGCGATTGGCCAACTCCCTTACAACGCTCGAGCGATAGATGTCGTGGACATGGTCGGCAAATTCGTGCCTTTCGATCCCATCTTTACTGACGACAAGGGGAACCGAGTTGGTCTTGGCAAGTACTTCAAGCGTGGCAAGCCAATTGTCCTCACATTGAATTATTCGGATTGCCCCGGATTGTGTATCGCGCAATTGGACAACCTCACGGCGACCTTGAGAGAAATGAACGCTCGCGGGATGGGGGACACCTACGAGATCGTCACCATCAGCATCGATCCGAACGAGGATCACTACAAGGCGGCCAAGACGAAAACCAAGTATGCTATGGATCTACGTAATCCCGAGGCACACAAGGCATGGCATTTTCTGACCGGCGACCAAGAAGCAATCTCAAAAGTCGCGGATGCGGTAGGTTTCAAGTATAGCTGGGATTACGACAACAATCGCTATAATCATCCCGCGGTGACTTACTTCATCAGTCCAGAAGGTCGAATTTGCCGTTATCTCCTCTCGCTGGGGGTCGAGCCGCAGCAATTTCAGTTGGCGGTTGCCGAAGCGGATGAAGGGACGTTGACCTTCTCCGTTGCGGACGCATTTATCCAGATGTGTTTCTTGTACGATCCTGATGCAAATCGCTATTCGGCAAGTGCTCGTCGCATGCTTGCCTTCGGTGGTGCTGCATTTTGCGTGCTTCTTGTCGGAACCACAGCTCCATTCTGGTTTCGTGGAAGGCGTCGCTCTGGCTTACCGCCAGAGGCGAAAATCATATCATCCGACGCTCCATCAGCTACAGCTGATTCGGCGAACGGAACATCCATTTAGACTGTCGGTAACGAACTGAGTAACTATATCCATGCGATCTCTAACCAACTTACTTGGCGACATCAACGAGACATTTTGGTTTCCTCCGAAGGCATCCAGCTTCGCGGAGGAGACGGATTCGTTCTTCATGGCAATTATGTGGATCTCCGTTGTCTTTTTCGTGCTGATCGTAGCAGCGATGGTCTACTTCGTGATGAAGTTTCGGCGTCGACCGGGCTACCGTGGTGATTCTTCCGCCTTGCATAGTAACACGCTGGAGATCACTTGGACGGTCATCCCAACGATCATTGTCATTTGGATTTTCGCTCGTGGCGTGTATGGCTACATGGACATGATGACGCCTCCGGCGGGCGATACGATCGATATTAATGTGACCGCACAAAAATGGGACTGGCAATTCCAGTATCCCAACGGTGCGATTTCGGATGAGCTGTTCATTCCAAACGAGCGGAACATTCGTCTCCGCATGCGGTCGATCGATGTATTGCATGCGTTCTACGTGCCATCTTTTCGAGCGAAGAGCGACGTGGTTCCTGGTCGTGTGACTACAATGTGGTTCCGCCCGATCATGGAAGGTGACTTTGACTTGTTCTGTGCGGAATACTGTGGTGACAAGCACAGCGAGATGATCAAAAAGCAGGGGGTGCATGTGTTGGACATGGAATCCTACGAAACAAAGCTTGCTGAACTCGCAAAGCCACCATCGCATCCTGTCTATCACGGTTACTGGCTCTACAAGAATCGCGGCTGTAAGGCTTGTCACTCTTTGGACGGCAAGAAAATCGTCGGGCCCAGCTTCCAAGGTAGCTGGGGAGAGACCGTCCAGCTGTCGACCGGAGAGTCGATTGCATTCGATGATCAATACGTACAAGAGTCGATTTACAAGCCTCAGGCTAAGTTTCGCTCCGGCTACGAGAAAGCTTCTCAGATGCCATCCTTCGAGGGGCAGCTGAGCCTGGAAGAAGTGATGTCACTGACGGCATTCATGAAGGAAATGAAGAACGAAGCGTTCATTAAGCTTGTGTCCGACGAAGACGGTTTAACACCCGAAGAAGCAAAAAGCTACGGCATCTCTGACGAGGCTGTTGCGGCCAAAGATGAAGGTAGTGAGAGCGGCGGCAAGGGTGATCCTGCCAACGAGATGCCAGCTGAACCAAACAAATAGTCTTAGATAATTTTTCCCCATTTCGGTTTGACCCGAAGAGGATTTGATCGATGAGCGAAATAGCTGACCTGTCGGCTCTTCCGCAAGAAGAGCGAGAAGCACGCGAGAATTTCTTGTTTAACACGAAGGGGTTCCTCAGTTGGGCTTTGACGCTGGATCACAAGCGGATCGGCTTGATGTACCTGGTTGGCGTGATGTCCGCCTTCTTTATTGCAGGTATGTTAGCCCTTTTGATTCGGTTGGAGCTGATGACCCCAACGAACACATATCTGTCGAATGCGCAGTACAACCAGGTGTTCACCCTCCACGGGGCGATCATGGTGTTCTTGTTCATCATTCCGAGTGTCCCGGCCGCACTCGGGAACTTTTTGGTTCCAGTTATGTTGGGAGCCAAGGATGTTGCTTTCCCCCGTTTGAACCTAAGTAGTTTCTACTTGTGGGTCAGCGGCGCCGTCTTCTTCTTGGCAGCCATGCTCTATACGGGTTTGGATACAGGTTGGACTTTCTATACGCCTTATAGCACGACCACTCAGGGTCCGGTTGTTGCCGCCACGATGGGTGTTTTCATTCTTGGATTCAGTTCGATCTTCACAGGTTTGAACTTCATCGTAACGATCAACACGATGCGTCCTCCTGGGATGGAATGGTTTAAGATGCCGTTGTTTCTTTGGGCAACCTATGCGACTTCGATCATCCAGGTTTTGGCGACGCCAGTCCTTGGTATCACAGTATTGCTGCTCGCTGCAGAGCGGATCTTGCATATCGGTATCTTCGATCCAGCCTACAACGGTGATCCAGTCACCTATCAGCACTTCTTCTGGTTCTATTCACACCCAGCCGTTTACATCATGATTCTGCCTGGGATGGGAATCATCTCAGAGTTGATGAGCGTTCACAGTCACAAGTCGATTTTCGGCTATCGCTTTGTAGCCTACAGTTCGGTCGCGATCGCTCTTTTCGGTTTTTTGGTCTGGGGACACCACATGTTCACTAGTGGAATGGCGAACGTCACCACGATCATCTTTAGTGCCCTGACCTTTACGGTTTCGATTCCGTCGGCCATCAAAGTTTTCAACTGGCTGGCGACGATGTACAAGGGAACAGTTCAGCTGAATACACCCATGTGTTATGCCTTGAACTTTATCTTCTTGTTCACCATCGGTGGTTTGACCGGACTTTGGTTGGGAGCTCTATCGACTGACCGACCGCTGCACGATACGTACTTTGTTGTGGCTCATTTCCACTACGTTATGGTTGGTGGAACCTTGGTCGGCTTTCTTGGAGGTGTTTTCCACTGGTGGCCGAAGATGACAGGAAAGATGTTCAGCGAGACATGGGGAAAAATTTCATGCTTGCTGGTCTTCTTGGGCTTCAACTTAACCTTTCTCCCACAGTTTGTTTTGGGCAGCCGCGGTATGCCTCGTCGGTATGCACAATATGTGGCTGAGTTCCAGGAGTTGCACCAGATGTCATCCTATGGCGCATTTTTGCTGGGTTTTGGTCTCTTTGTCGCCTTGGGAGTATTCATCCATTCATTGATGGCTGGTAAAAAAGCTCCACCGAATCCATGGGGTGGTGCGACATTGGAATGGCAGTGCACCTCACCTCCGCCATACTATAACTTTTTGGAACCACCTACGGTCAACGACCCTTACAACTACAAACCACTGGCATATCGCGACGGAGATCGGGGTTGGGAATATGTTCATCCTGAAGCACCGGAAGTTCCACAGTCTGAACCCGAACCAGCGCAAAGCTAGTCATTAGGCCCGTCGCGGCCTCAAACGATACGGGAAAAAGAAAATGTCAGAAGCAGCGGTACACGGTGATGGACACGGTCATGACGATCATGATCACCCGGCTTTTTTGGCACACCACTTTGATGATCCCGAGCAGCAGTACGATTCCGGCAAGCTAGGGATGTGGCTATTTCTAGTCACGGAGATCTTGTTCTTCAGCGGGATGTTCTGCGCCTATGCCTTGTACCGAAGTATCCATCCAGAGGTATGGACTTTCGCGAGTCAGTTTCTGAATTCGACACTTGGTGCGATCAACACCGGCGTCCTGCTATTTAGTAGCCTGACCATGGCTTGGGGGGTGCGTTGTGCACAGTTGCGGCAAAGAACTGGCTTGGTGGTTTCTTTAGCGGCAACACTTGGATGCGCCTCGATCTTTTTAGGCGTAAAGGCGATTGAGTACACGCACAAGTGGGAACTCGGGCTACTCCCAGCCGGAACATACGAGTCTCAGTTCCTTCCTGCAGCAGCGCATCACGGTATCTCACAGTGGCTGTACGTTCTAAGTGCTATACCTGCGGCCTGCGTTTTGGGCTTTGGTATATGGTACGCGATGACAATAGCGAAGGGTGAAAAGGAGAACTCCGAGGTGGCCGGCCCGCTCTTGGTGACCGCCCTTTGCTACTTTGCTGGAGTGGGCCTCGGCTTGTTTCTCGAGAGTGGCGAAGCGCACGGCGAAGATCATGGTCCAGGTACGCATTCTGAGGAGCATATCGATGGGCATGAGCATCCTGGCAATGTCCACGAAGGCGAAGAAGGTGACCCTGGACATAAGGATGCTCACGAAGGCGGCGGGGAAGAGCACAGCATGCTTCCTGGCGAGGCCAAGGTAGTCTTCGTTTCTGCTGAAACTGATGGAATGAAGCCTTTGCCAAAGCCTGGGGCTGCGACAGATAAGGAGATTGACCAAAGTGGTGGGGCTGGTCTGTTTTTCAGTATCTACTACTGCATGACAGGCGTCCATGCGGTGCATATTTTGGCGGGCATGGGGGTTTTGACTTGGTTGCTAGTCAGGGCAACACGTGATCACTTCAACGAGCAATACTTTGGTCCTGTTGACTATGTTGGACTTTATTGGCACATCGTCGACTTGATTTGGATTTATCTATTCCCGTTGCTCTACCTGATCAAGTAGTAACCGGGCACGCAATTACTTCCATTGCAGAAGAAAAAAGAAGAACAAAATGTCGGAACATGTAGCTTCATCAGATTCAAACGTCTCGGATGGCCACTGTCATGGCTTTTCCCATCCCATGCCTGTCTGGCAATTGCTTGCCGTATTCTTCGCACTGATCCTATTGACCGTCGCAACGGTCTATCAAGCCACTCTGGATCTCGGCAATCTTGAGTTGGTTGCATCATTGACCATAGCAACGATCAAGGCCGCCCTTGTCCTCTTGTTTTTCATGCACATGATTCATGACAAACCATTGAACATCATCTTCTTCATGAGTTCATTTATTTTCGTAGCATTGTTCCTTGGCTTCACCCTGATGGACGCGCACGGTAGTGGCTACCAGGACAAAAAGGAGTTAAAAGTACTTGATTCTCAGCGAGCAGTTGCACCCGTTGACCCCGCTGCTGAAGCGGAGAGCGAGGCTCCATCTGGCAACGGTGCTGGCGAGATTACTTGAGCCAAGTAACCACTCTAAAAACATACATTAGGTGCTTTGGTCCAATGACTTCAGCACCTTTTTCTATATAGGGATAGGGGGCGCAGTGGTTTTAGGAGCTTTTGTGCTTCCATCTGCAGTCCTGACGGAAACGTTTCTGTCCATTCGAGGCATGGCGTAGATCAAGCCCAGTGGCTTGCGGTTCCACTAGTGCCTAGATCCTCGGTCCCATGTGACGCTTGATAGTCACTTGTTTTGACGCGAGGTCGCCGCGTGGATTGTTATTAACTACTGTGTTCTCGCCACGTCCATGAGGGTTTCCCCTTCTTTGCATGCAAGCCCGCTCAGACACCTGTTTGGCAGCCCGACTGAGTTAGTGATGTCTTAATTTCTAAGACCGGAACAGGGGAGAACGATGCGGAACATTGTGGCTATTGTTTGCGCTAGCGCATCATGGAATTCACTTGCAATGCCATTGCGAGCACAACGCGACAATTGCGCGATGATGAGTATCTGTGACTCAGAAGACGCGGGGTGTGCCAATCCGATCTCCGATTTTACTCCGGGCGACGTCGTCGACGTTTGCAAGGCGTGTACTCAGCCCAGTCGTTTGGAGATCCTCGATGATATTTTCAGGGCCACCAAGGCGGAGGGTGGCCGATGGTTCCTCGCCGAGTTTGACTTTGATAATCGTGGATACAACGTCCTTCACTTTCAAGGGCACTCACCGCTTCCACTTGGGTTCAGTCTCTGGGGCTTTATCGACTTGGAAGGCGCAGACAACACCAGTTCCCATCGCGAGGACATCAGTCGTCATTTCCTAGAGCTAGATTTCAAACGTAAGTTTTGGCGCAACATGGGCGCGGTTGCAGAATTGAACGACTTACAAGGACAAGACAACGAGATTGGGCGTTTCGGAATGTTCTGGACGCCTGACACCAGCAAATGGTCACCTGACTCGGGGATGTGGGCTGGTAAGCTTCGATTGGGCTTTAAGTCCTTTCCGGTGCAAACAATAGCATATAATGGCCAGTGGAGTTTTAATTGGAACGAACAGTTTGACAGTGTTTGCGACGGCCGACTCTCAACGGGTGGTTTTTTCGATTTGAACTACAACAGTAACAACAACACAACAGCTATCTTTACGGAGCACCAAGTACGCATGCGCGTGGCAGAAGGCTTGCATGTGATCACTGAGTTTCGTGTCAACCAATACTTGGCAGATGACTTCGGGATCGCCCCAGGCGTCCAGTATCGATTTTGAGAGAGAATAGATGAGAGTGAATGTGTTTGTCGACGGTTTTCATTGCATTAGCCGGAAGTACAGCATCCTGCTCGGATTGTTGATTTACACGTCATTGGCTGTCCTGGCTGGTTGCAAGAACACGGAAGAGGCTGGGAAAACTCAGACGCAGAGCCCAGAAGAGCAAGAAGAGAAGAAGTCCGGCACTATCCGTGTAAATGCCAAGGCTTCCACGCGTCCCTTCTTTTCAGTTCCGCAGGTTGAAAACTCCTTGGTGATCGGGATCGACGCTGACATGTCATCCGGTTCAGCCCGTTCAGGCGAAGCCATTCGGCGCGGGCTGGAGCTTGCGATCGAAGAAATCAATCGTGATGGTGGTCTTCTTGGCCGTCCAGTCGAACTGATTGTGCGTGATCATCGGGGTAATCCAGACCGTGGACTCGATAACCTCGCGGCATTCACCGAAGTGCGGGATTTGATCGGAGTATTTGGCGGTATTCACACGCCAGTGGCAATTCGCGAATTGGAGTTCATCCACTCCAATGATTTGCTCTACTTTTGTCCCTGGGCCGCCGGCACTCCTGTGGTCAAGAATGGCTTCTTTCCGAATCATGTATTTCGAGTGTCCGTACGCGATGAATATGCTGTTGGGTTCTTGGTACGTAGCGCTCTACAACGCGGTGGAAAGAAAATCGGCCTAATGCTTGAGAGAACTGTTTGGGGGCGTTCGAATGAGAAGGCGATGAAAGAGGCGTTAGCCGACCAAGGGATGGAGCCGGTAGGGGAAGAGTGGTTCAACTGGGGCGAAAAGGATCTCAGTCTTCTAACGCAAAGATTGGCCGCCAAGGACTGCGACACTATTCTGCTTGTATGCAACTCGCTCGAAGGAGTTGCGGCAGTAAAGGCGGTGGCCGACTTGCCTGACAGTCAGCGACCTCGGGTTGTGTCGCATTGGGGAATCTCAGGCGGCCGCTTCTTCGAGCTCGCTCAAGACTATCTCGATGGGGTGGACCTATCGTTCCTGCAATCATTCTCCTTCGTTCAGCCGAGATATCCGGAGCGAGTTCAAGCATTGACCGAAGCCTATCTGGCGAAGTACGAGGACTGCCAAAGTCCTCGCGGGATATTTGCTCCCGTCGGCACGGCGCACTCCTACGAGCTGATGTGTATGGTTGGACTAGCAATTCACAATTCGCAATCAATAGAAACAACGAAGCTGCGGGAGAGCCTTGAAGCACTTGAGAACGACCACGGAATCATACGTGACTATGACCGCCCATTTCCTTTTAATCACCACGATGCACTGGATTCAACCGACTTTTTCCTCGCTCGCTTTGATAGCGAAGGCGTCATTGTGCCTTTGGATAACTGACGCTGACGATGTCGAATACGCGTTCACCATCTCTTCGAACGATAATTCTGATTCGAATCGTCCCCGCAGCCTTTGCGTTATTGATCCTGATCAGCTTTGTAGTGGTGCGCAAGGTCAATTCGGAGATCAGTAATCAGATCCAAGAGCAGGTGAATAATCGATCTGAGGGGATTCAGCTGGCTGTGCAGACCAAGCTGCGTCAAGCGATTGATGCCTGCGCGGCAATTGCTAACAACCACATTGTAGTCAACACCTTTGTCAATTCTGAGAATCGCTCATCTGACCTCCTGCCTTTCATTCGCTCTCTGGACTTCCCGGAACTCCAGTCCACAACATTGCAGTACTGGACTATAAGGGAGCACCGATTGCTCAGAAGCTGCCGCATGACCCCTGTCTCGAAGTGTTAAAGAGCTGGCTTTCTGAGGCGTTGGATGTAGCTACGTTTGTCAGGCTTGGTTCGGAAGGACTGATCGTCGCGCAGCCAGTACTGTATTCTTCTGCTGTGGAAGGCGCACTGGTGACCGTCCATGACTCAAGCAACTTCTTCGACGATCTCGTCGTTGGTAGTCCCGAGCTTGCCATCCAGCTTTTGTACAATGATGAAGTATTGGCCCATTCCAGATTTCATTCGGTTTCCGCAGCTAGGAAACTGCAAATTCCCGAAGGCTGGTTTGCATCCAGTTTCCAAATCACAGAGCTACCGGGACTAGTGGGGCACGTGTGGCAATCGGACAGCACTGCTGCAGAAGCAGCGGGTGCAGTTCGGATCGCATTGGCATTCGCAGTCTTCGCGATTAGCAGCATCTTGTTGCTCGGTTTGTTACTGACCATCGGATTCACAACGCGACAGCTCAAAGCACTAATAGAAGCGATCAAGGACGTTCACGCCAGAGCTGATCTAACGAGGAGAGTCAGTACCGAACGCATTGCGGAATTTCAGCAGCTCCAGTATCAGTTCAACAGCATGCTCTAGGAGCTGGAAAAAACCACTGTCTCCCGCGAAACTTATCGTATTCCAGCATTGGTCGCAAAATTCACGGACAATTTGGTTGTGGTTACCGACGCAGATGGAAAAATCGAGTGGGTTAACGAGAGCTTTACCAGAACCTCAGGTTACAAGTTAGCAGAAGTCATCGGTCAAAAGCCTGGAGTGATCTTGCAGGGCCCAGAAACGGATCTGGAAATAATTGCGGTTATGCGAGACGCCATTGGACGAAAAGAAGGCTTTGATGTCGACATCGTGAATTACAACAAGGCTGGTGAGCACTACTGGGTGTCGATCGAATCACGCCCGATTCGAGACGAGGCGGGTGAGGTCATCAACTTT
>PKCQ01000242.1 GCA_002862265.1 Planctomycetaceae bacterium
TTCTTCTTCTTCTTCTTCTTATTCTTCTTCTTCTTCCTCTTCTCCTCCTTCTCCTCCTTCTCCTCCTTCTTCTTCTATTCCGAGGCCTCCGCGGTTAGACCTCGTCCCGAGGCAGCGACTCTGAGGCAAGCCGCCGTAAGCAGAGTAGTTGTCGTCGGAAGAAATACCGACGTGATAGAACTGGCCAATCGCCACATGATTGTGATGATCCCAGTTTTCCATGCGATCGTAAGTTACATACAGGCCGCCGTCATTGCCAAGGATCATGTGCCGACCGTCACGAGGGTCGACCCACAAGGCGTGGTGATCCACGTGCACGTCGCCACTGGCTCCATCGCCAGTGAACACCTCGCCACCATCCTTGGTTCGATAAAGGGAAGTGCCCAAGACGTAGATGTAGCTATTGTCGGACGGGTCGACGCGAATCTGACTATAGTACATCGGACGCGGGTTCACCGAGTTGATCCGCTTCCAAGTGACTCCTCCATCCTTCGATTGATAGACGCCACCGTAGTTCTGCTCATCGGCGCCTTGTTGACCCTGGAGATTCTGGAGCTGTCCACCCAAGCTGGCACTGAACGGACTTCTCGGATTCCGTCGCATCCGCGATTCGCGTTCAGCCTGCTCCGCGTTTGGTTTTTCCTGCTGACCATAAATAAACTCGAGCTTGATCGTCTCGTCGCCTCGTCGAACTTCCCAATTCGACTTGTCGCCAGACTGTTTTACACGGATCGCTTTTTGCAATTCACTGTAGTCGTAAACAGGCTTCCCATCGACGCCAACTACGATGTCGTCAACTTTCAATCCGCCCTTGCCAGCGGCAGTGTTGCGAGATACCTGCGTGATCTTGGCACCAACTTCTGCTGACTCGCCGCTGAACCCAACGTAAGGGAACTTCTCCGGAGCTTGACCAATCTTTTCGGTCTCCACGACGGCGTAAACGATCTTTGGATTCTTGCGATAGATGCTCAGACCGATTCGTCCCATCTTCACTTGAGGCAAACCGATACTCATCTTCTCAAAGGTCTTGCCCCCATCCGTCGTGCGATAGATACCGGCGCCTTCGCCAAACTTGACCTCGGGATCATTCCCATCGAACCCATCGCGTTTCCGCACGTAAGTCGCGACAAGCAGTGTGTCCGGATTGCGTTGATTCATCTGCACATCGATGATGCCAGTCTTGTCGTCGACGTACAGGATTTTCTCCCAGGTCTTTCCGCCATCTTCTGTCTTGTAGAGTCCACGGTCTTCCGATGGTCCCCAAAGCCTGCCGAGTGCCCCGACGTAAACAATGTCTGGATTCGTTGGGTGAATCGCGATGCGACCGGTCTGGAAGATCTTGTTTAGCCCCATGTTTTTCCAAGTCTTGCCGCCGTCAATCGACTTGTAGATTCCGTTGCCCCAGGACACGCTATTGCGCGGATTCCCTTCACCAGTACCTACCCAGAGAATATCCGGATTACTCTGGCTTACCTGAACGTCACCGATGGACACCGTTGCTTCAGAATCGAACTGATGTTCGAAGGTGACACCGTTATTGACTGTTTTCAAAAGCCCGCCGGAGGCAGTCGATGCCCACCACCGATTGGGATCCTTTTCGTAAACGGCAATCGAAGTGATCCGGCCGCCCATGTTGGCGGGACCGATGCTTCGCCACTTGAATTGCGAAACGGCCTCGTCGGAGAGACTTGGATTGGCTTTCGAACTCTCTTGAGCAAGACAGCTTGGTGCGGCCGCAAGGGCAATAAGGCAGAGGCAAGCAACGTTGGATCGCATGGGATGTTCCGGCGTGGGAGTGTTAGTTCAGGCAACAGCGAGTTTGGCGGCTAACGGAACTCGTTAAGGGTTTCGGCCTAAAGCCAACCAATTGCATGAGAAACAGCCCAAACGAGACGCGAGTGGACTCGCCAAATACAGACGTTCGAATCTAGTCAGCTCGGCCAGCGTCTGCAATTACCGCGACTGAAAACACCACAAGAAACAGTCCAAATGGGAGCTATCAAACCTGAAGCCTTTCCATAAGTCCATGCCTCAGCCACAAGACTTACGAATCCTTCAAGAAGAAAATACATTTTTCTGCACCGAATTAACGGCAATAACTCACTTTTTCCAAACCGGCCCATCTGGAAAACTAAACTCGGCGATCGACTCCGGCCTCATTGTCGCGCTGTAGCCAGGAGCCGCAGGTGGCATGTAGCGTCCGCCTTGCATCACGATAGGATCCACAAAGTGTTCGTGCAAGTGATCAGCATATTCTGTGATGCGATCTTCTAAACTGGCCGCCACACAGATGTAATCGATCATCGCCAAATGCTGCACGTACTCGCACAAGCCGACACCGCCTGCATGCGGACACACGGGCACATCGAATTTCTTCGCCATCAGTTGCACAGCTAGAACTTCGTTCACACCGCCGAGTCGGCAGCTATCAATTTGACAGACCTGCAAGCCATCAGCTTGCAAAAACTGTTTGAACATCACGCGATTGTGGCACATCTCGCCGGTCGAAACTTTGATCGGTGCAACTGCCTTGGCGATTGCAGCGTGCCCAAGGATGTCGTCTGGCGAAGTTGGCTCTTCAATGAACCAGGGCTTGAACTCGGCCAAATGCCTCATGTGTTCTATGGCCGTATCGACGTCCCAAACTTGATTTGCATCGACCATCAAACGCTTGTCCCAGCCAATCTCTTCGCGAATGATGCGGCAGCGTCGGATATCATCTTCAATGTCCCGACCAACCTTAATCTTAAAGTGCGACCAACCACGAGCCATCAAGCTACGACAAAGTTCTCGTAGCTTGTTGTCCGAGTAGCCTAACCAACCAGCCGAAGTCGTGTAGGAAGGGTAGCCCTGAGTCTGCATTTCAGACACACGATCCGCTCGTGTGGCATAATTTTGCTCCAGCAACTCCAGAGCCTCCTCCGGACGCAGAGCGTCGCTGATGTACCGAAAGTCGATACAGTCGACTTGCTGCTGTGGACTCATATCGCAAACGAGCTGCCAAAGCGGTTTGCCTTCGACTTTGGCGTACAGATCCCACCAAGCATTTACTACCGCTGCGGTCGCCAAGTGAATCACACCTTTTTCGGGCCCAACCCAACGCAGCTGACTATCACCGTTAAGATAACGCCAGAATTCGCCCGGATTCTCCCGAAAACGATCTAGGCTCTGGCCAACAATTAATGGCTCCAGCGACTTGATCGCAGCGGCGCACAGCTCGTTGCCTCGGCCAATCGTAAACGTCAACCCGCTTCCTTGGTGCTGTCCATCCGTATGCAGCGTCACGTAGGCGCAAGAGTAATCCGGATCTGGGTTCATTGCATCGGAACCATCGAGTTGCTCCGAGGTAGGGAATCTCAGGTCGTGAACTTCGATGCTTTGGACAGTTGTGGACAAGATGGGTTCTCGAAAGGAGTTAACTAAAACGAATGGCTTGCCAGAATGCTACCTGAAGCGATGGTAAGATAAAAGCTGGGTGCAACTGGCTTGAGATTCGTCCACTAAACGGGAACAAGCTCCATGCGACTGCGAATACTGCTCACAGGCCTCCTGCTTTTTGCGTCACAATCGCTTGTAGCGTAGGATGGCACTAGATCCAAAATCAAGCAGAAACCGCATCCTGACGCGTTACCCAACGCCCAAAAGCTCGGAGAGGTCGACCGCCCTGAGCTCGTGGCCTCCATCGTCGCTCATCCAAGTCAACTCGCTGGATTGGTGATTGACGAAACCGATGCGGAACTGGTCGGCGAATGGCAGTACTCGACGCACACACCGCCTTATGTGGGGCGTGGCTATTTGCATGATCGTAAAAGCAACAAGGGTGATAGCTCCGCTACTTATCGTTTTCACGTCCCCATCACCGGTGAGTACGAAGTCCGCATTTCACATTGCTACAACGTTCGCCGAGCGAAGAATACGCCGGTCACTATCAAACATGCGGATGGGACGACGTTCCTGAATATTAACCAGCAAGAGCAGCCCAATCACGACAAGCTGTTTCGCTCTCTGGGCACCTTCCGTTTTGACGCTCACCAGGAATCCTTCATCCGATTCTCCAACGAAGGCACCGATGGTAAGTATGTGATCGTCGATACAGTCCAGCTTCTGCCGGTTTCGACGGTTCGTCATCCGAAGCAGCCGGTTCTAGATCTCAATGCAAACCCTGGCGGCAGGTATCGCGTCAAAGCTGACGCAGCAACCCTCATTCCTTTTCGCGTCACGATTCCTGGTTCCAAAGTTCGCTTCAAAATGGTTCCGATTCCTGGCCGCAGAGCCAAGGCTGGCAAGCCCGACGTCGAGCCATTCTGGATGGCTACTTGTGAAGTCACTTGGGCAGAGTTCCATGAGTTTATGAAATTGCATACAGTGCTTCACAAACTGCGACGGAAACGCACGGATATCGATCCGGTAGAAGACCAACATCAAATTGACGCAGTCACTGCGCCTACTCCAATTTACGACCCGACCTATCAATTCCACTCAGCGAAAGGAGCTGACTACCCTGCTCACGCGATGACACGATATTCCACGCGACAACACACGAAATGGCTGAGCCTCATTACCGGGCTTTCTTTTCGTTTGGCCACGACAGACGAATGGGAGCACGCGTGTCTGGCTGGCACGAAGGGGCCGTTCCATTTTGGCGATCTCAGCGAAGCGAAAGATTTCGCGTTCTACAACGGAAAACTTGAAAACTCAGGACGCACGGCAAGCGAGAAGGCTAGCTTCCTAGACTTCAGGCCTCAAGCGGTTGGCAAGTTGAAGCCCAATGCATGGGGACTCTACGAAATGCTTGGCAATGTATCCGAGTGGGTCGTCGACCGAAAGCTGATTCAAGATCATCACCAATGGCTCACAGAAGACTTTGAATTAACTGATGCAAGTAGTGAGGAGAGTTGGGAGAAGAATGTCACCCAGATGTACCACATGGGAGGCTCATGCTTGGAACCACTAAGCAAAAGCGGCGCTTCGCTGATCCAGAGTGCCTCGAGAGAGTATTAGATTGATGATCCATGCCTCCCCGTCAGCTCATGGTGGTTCGCTCCCGAATCCCACACTCCAGGGTTCAGAATTGTCTGTTCGCTTGGCACCGAGAATCGCTCTGAAATCGAAGCATTTTGGGGTCCTGATTCCGAAGGACTAACTAGTGACCTCATCGCTACACTCGAAATGGGTAGGACGGAGGGGGTCTTGCCAAACGAGCCCGCAGTACTTCAGCAGCTTCGCTCAGAGACCTCCTTGGGTAGAAGTCCTTGGGAATTCTACGAGGAATACCAGCAACAAATTGAGAGGAGGAGAAACCGCGAGCGGTAGCTGCACCTTTAGCATAAGCGCTTGATTGTTCTTCATTTACCGCGCATGGTTTAGAATGTCTGCCTTGGAAGCGGCCGCAAACGGAACGACCGAAACTTCAAATGTCGAATCGGCTTGTCTGACCTGCTCCTCTTCCATCCCACCGTTCTTCATATTGGTCACATGATGAAATTTCCCCGACAATTCTCCGCTCTCATTCTCGCTGTTCCCTTGATGTCGTTGCTGACGGCCCCAGGGAGGCTCCAAGCTCAAGAGCCTGAAAAACCCCGGATGCTCTTTGTCACGCAGAGCAAGGGATTTGTGCACAACCCAGTGAATCGCAAAAATGCGGAGCGAAGCGGTGCCGAATTGGCCATGATGCAGCTGGCGAAAGACACCGGCGACTTTACGGTGGTTTGCACCCAGAATGTCGAAGCTGACTTTACGGAGGAAAACTTGGAGAACTTCGACATCATTGCCTTCTACACCACCGGCAAGCTTCTGATCTCGCCAGAGACCTTTGAATTCTTTCTGAAGAAGTGGTTGCCGCAGAAAGGCAATGGGGTAATGGGCTTCCATTCCGCTACCGATACTTTCAAGGACTTTGAACCGTATTGGGACCTGATGGGCGGAACCTTCAACGGGCACCCTTGGGGAGCCAACTCGACGGTCACGATGCAAATCCATGATCTAGACCATCCTGGCATGAAGCCTTTCGGCGGCAAACAGTTCGAGTTCAAAGATGAGATCTACCAGTACAATCACTGGCAACCTGAGAAAGTTCACCTGCTAATGAGTCTGGACATGGAGCACACGCAACTGAAGCGTCCGTACCATGTTCCTGTTGCTTGGTGCAAGAAAATAGGTGAAGGCAAGCTTTTCTACAACAACATGGGACACCGTGACGAAACTTGGACTAACAAGGCTTTCCTTGGATCGATCACCGGAGCCGTTCTTTGGATTGCGGGGAAAGAGCAGGGCGATGCCACTCCGAATCCAGAGGTGTCGGCTGCCCAGCAAAAGGCCTCCGAAGAATTCGCTGCGGCAGCAGGTGTTACTTCCACAAAGCTAGAGGCGGAAAAGAAGGCCAAAGCCGCTGCCGCAGCAGCTAGACGGGCTGCGAAAGAGAAGCAGAAGAAGGCTGGCAAGTAAGCCAGAGTTTGCTCCATGAAACTGATGGATCCCATGCGAATAACCCTCCGCCCTTTCCGCTCGGCTGGCGTCTATTTCCTTGCGTTGGCTATTCTGACTCCGTTCCTCGGTGGAAGTTTAGCATCGGCAGAAGACACTGCCCAGTCTGTAGTGCTCACGGGTAAGTCGGCGCAACTTGTGCAGAACTACTGCATCGACTGTCATTCTGGCGCCGAGCCTGAAGGCGACTTTCTGATTTCGACATCGCAAGAAGCGAACGCGCAAGATGACGTCGAACCCTCACATTGGCTCAAGCTAATCAATGTGCTCAAGACGCGAAGCATGCCTCCCTCCGATTCGGAACGACCTGCGGACGGAGAGTATCTCGCTGCGGTCGAAGAGTTGCAGATGACTGTGCACGAAGAACTCCGTAAGCTACCCATTCCGACAACTCCAATTCGGCGGATAAATCGAGCTCAGTACGCTAATGCGGTTCAAGATCTCTTTCAGCTCAAATTAGAAGTCTTCGCTTTGCCGGAGAAGATGGCGCGCGACTACGGCTACTACAAACCTGCTTCAGGCAAAATGCCAAACTCGCTTAAAGTGGGAAGTCGTCCTCTTGGCAAATCGCAGTTGATCGGAAAAAGGCTGGCCGGTGTTGCTCCTTTTCCGCAGGATTTGCGTGCCGAGCATGGGTTTGATAATCGCGGCGAATTGTTGACTCTATCACCTCTGCTGTTGGAATCATTTCTCAGGCTTAGCAAGTCGATCGTCGAGAGCCCCGACTTTGAACCTAAGAACGTTGGGATCTGGGACGAATGTTTTGCTACACCCGCTGGATGGAAGAGCCTCTCACGCGACGACCAAAACACTTTGCTTCGAGAACGTATTCAAGAATTACTTCGGATCGCTTTCCGCAGAAGTGTCAAGACTGCGACCCTCGAACGTTACGTGGACTACGCAACCGACCAGCTTGCAAAGGATCAAGAATTTTCGGGGGTCATGAAATCCGTTGCGTCGGCGGTGCTCGCTTCGCCCAAATTCTTTTACCGGAACGATGGATCTGCGGCGAGTTCCGACGAAGCCTCGAACAACTTCACGCTCGCTTCGCGATTGTCGTTCTTTCTGTGGTGCAGCATTCCAGACGCGATGCTATTGGATCTAGCGGCGAAGGGAGAACTGCGAAAATCAGAAGTGTTACGTGCACAAGTTCAGCGAATGATCGACGACCCACGATCTAAGCGATTCTGCGATAGCTTTCCTGCTCAATGGCTGCAGCTGGAACGTATTGTTTCGTCCGTACCGGACAGACAGCTCTTCCCTGATTTCTACTTTGCGAAGTTCCGGGCGAGTATGCACATGATGTTGGAACCTTTGCTGGTCTTCGAAACGATCTTGGTCGAAAACCGATCGATCATGGAGCTGGTGCATTCCAGTTTCAGCTATCGCTCCGACTTGCTCACCAAGTGGTATCAAGGTGGTCGTGGCAGTACCCCGCCCAGTACGATACCTTTCGCAAGAGTGAAAGTAGACGACATTCGCCAAGGCGGCGTAATCACCACTCTTGCCGCCATGACGATGACTTCATCGCCGACTGAAACGAAGCCCATCACGCGCGGAGCCTGGCTGGCAACCGTGCTAATGAATGATCCGCCAGAGCCACCACCGGCAGACGTCCCGCCACTGCCGAATGACGATCCTGAGCTAGAAAAGAAAACGATTCGCGAACAACTGTCGGTTCACCGAGAAAATGCGGCGTGTGCTGGTTGCCACAATCAGCTTGATCCACTCGGTTTCGCCTTTGAAAATTACGACCCCGTTGGACGGTGGCGAGAAAGTTATGAAAACGATCTCACCATCGACGTGGGCGGAGAATTGTTTGGTCGCTCGTTTGGCAATATCCAAGAATTCAAGCAGATTGTGCTAGCCGAAGACCGCTTGTTTGCCGAAGCGTTTACCAGACATTTACTCTCCTATGCACTGGGGAGGGCCCTTGAGCCGGTTGACGAATTGTCGGTTGCTGAGATTGTCGAGCGGTCCAGGCAGGATGGATATCCACTGCGACTCATTTTGCAAAACATTACATCCAGCCCAGCCTTTCTGGGGAATTGATAGAGAATTGCTATGCATGACAGACGAAACTTTTTGAAGCTAACTGGAGGCGCGAGCCTTAGCCTACCATGGTTCGCAAGTCGAGCGATGGCAAGCTCAAGCGCCGACAGGCAACCTCCTCGGAGGCTGGCATTCTTCTACGTGCCAATTGGTGTGGTCCGCAGAGCATTCTTTCCCGGCGAAGCCAACGCCTTATTGCCCGCCGGTAACAACTTTGATCCGAAAAAGATCACAGGTCGAGAATCTGTCAAACTTGGCGTTCAAGAGTTTCCGAACACGCCAACACTTGAACCGCTTCAGGAACTGAAAGACAAAGTGAGTTTAATCACCTCGCTTGATCGTACGTTTCAGATCGGCACGGACGTTCACGCTCAGTGTGCATCCTGCTTCCTGAGTAGTGCGGCACCGTTTAGCGTTTCGACATCTGCTTGGCCGCTGGCGCGAACGCTAGATCAAGTCGTCGCCGATCACATCGGGCAGAATACTCCATTTCGGACGATTGAAATCAGCTGCAATAGTCACAAGGACAATCGCGAGTCGATCTACTTCGACAACATCTCGTGGTATGGCACCGGGCACGTTGCTCCATCGATTCGCAATCCACGCAAGCTGTACCAACGTTTGTTTAACACAAGTGAAATTGACTCGTTCCGTAATATCACCGATCTTGCCTTGGCCGATGCCAAGGACATGCAGCGTGAACTGGGGCAAGGTGACCGCCGGAAGTTCGAAGAGTACTTCGAGTCGATCCGTACGATTGAAAAGCAAATGAATCGACTGGAGTCACTCAAATCGGAATTGGCCAATGTGACGTTGGAGGAACCGACTGATTCGCATTTGCCTCGTGGTGAGTACATTCGACTAATGGGCGACATGATGATTGTCGCTCTGCAGAGCGGACTGACAAACGTCGCTTCGCTGATGATTGGCCCAGAACGCTGGGACACGCCTTTCTTATTCGAGGGTTTGTTTGAAAAGCCGATGAGCCATCATCAGATGTCGCATAACCAACGCAAGTTCTCTGAGCAGTTGATTGAGGTCGACAAGTTCCACATGCGGCAATACGCATACATGATCGAGCGGATGAGTGCGATTGAAGAAGCTGACGGAAGCTCGCTGCTTGACAATACGCTCTTTACCTACGGCTCGGGCTTAGGTGACGGCTCGACGCACCAATACAACGACTTGCCCATCATCGTGGCAGGCAAGGGCGGAGGTGGTTTCCGGAACGGTATTCACTTGAACTGCGACGAAGGCACTCCACTAGCGAATCTTTGGCTCACACAAGCTCAAGTGACAGGCGCTGAAATTGAACAATTCGCCGACAGCAACGGTGTCATCGAATCGCTACTCGTGTGATAAGAATTCAAGCAAAGCTTTTGGTGTGGCACCCGTATCACTTTTTCTTCACAGTGGCTTACAAAAATCGTCTTAGCCATCATTCGGCCCCTCTATTCCCGGCAGGGCAAACAAAAGGGCAACCATGCTGCTCAGCCATAGGAAAGTAGCCTGGATTGTAGCCCCCTACTTTAGCGATCGTTCCAATCGCGCCATCCGAACATAGAGCCGTTGTTTGCAGTAGAGAAGAAAGTCCGAGTCCGATTGCAAGACAGTTGAGGACTGGACGGCGGTCGCACCGGATCGGGTCACTGGCTTAGTTCTCGACTTTGCAATGGTTGAAAACACCAACATCAGCAATAGAAG